>SKTA01000008.1 GCA_007122745.1 Bacteroidales bacterium | reverse complement strand
TGTGGATGTTGTTGTAACGATATTTCCCGTCGATGCGCATCGAAAGCTCCGCCATGCCCTGTATGGTGAATGAACAGGATTTCTCGTCGGCCTTCCAGTTACTCACCTGCGAAGGGAGTAATTCCTCAAAATTCCGGAAATCGCCAAGAAAATCAAATACCGTTTTACAATCTGTGTTCAAGGTGATGTAATCGCTTTCAAATTTTGCCATATTAAGGTTAAGGTTAAGGTTAAGATTAAGATTATTCTACCAGTAGGCACAGGGCTTGACCTGTGTACCGAAATATCATTTGTAGGCACAGGGCTTGACCTGTGTACCGAAATATATTATGGATGCCAATTACTGGGGTCTTTACGCCATTTTTTTAGTTCAAGCAGGTCTTCAGAAGTGATAATATTTCTCCTGATGGCTGTTTCGAGGAGTGCATGATAATTTCCCAAGGACACCAGCTGGCAGCCGGCGTTTGCAAGGTTTTCTGCAGCGATGTCGAGATCATAGGAAAAAATGGAAGCCATTCCAAGTACTGTCAGCTCTTTTTCCTGAAGGGCATGATATGCTGCAAGGCTGCTTTTAGCCGTGGAAACCAGATCTTCAACAATTACCGTCATTTTTCCGGGTGGTGCATGACCTTCAACCTGCGATGCCAGTCCGTGAGACTTTGGTTTGCTTCTAACATATACGAACGGCAGATCCATCCTTTCTGCCACAAGTGCACCGATGGCAATGGCTCCGGTAGCTACACCGGCAATAAGTTCAACATCAGGGTAGTTTTCACGTATCGCATCCACAAAGCGATCGGCAACCCAGGAGCGTATTTCGGGAAAAGAAAGGATGCGCCTATTGTCACAATAGATGGGTGCACGCAGGCCCGAGGTCCAGGTAAACGGATTACTTACATTCAGTTTTATTGCGTTAATTTGCAGTAATCTTTCTGTAAGCTCCGGGGCGTATTGATCTTTGTTTTTCATGCCATTTTGTTTATCGCTGATAAAAGCACACAAAACTAATAAAAATCAGAGCAAAAGATGAATAATAATATCTTCGTTTATTTTGACAACCGTGTCATCGCTTTTGTTCATTCCAGGGCAGAAGAAAGCTACGGCAATTACAGGCTATTACGGACAAAGCCGGAATGGCAGGAGATTATGTCCTTTCTGAATAATAAAGAAGAAAGATTGGTTTATGTCAGTGCCCGCCCGGAGATGAGCTTCAGACATTTCATGACTTTTTTTGTACCTGTTGAAGCCAGCGGCGGTCTTGCCATGAACAGTTCAGGACAATGGCTGTTTATTTTTCGGAATGGCCGGTGGGATCTCCCCAAAGGGGTAATTGAAGAAAAAGAGAACAGTGAGCAGGCAGCCATCAGGGAGGTTCATGAGGAGTGTGGCATCACAGACATCAAAATAATACAAAACCTACCCTTATCATTTCATATTTATCCTGATAAAAACGCTGACTGGATGCTGAAAAAAACCCACTGGTATTTAATGAAGGTGTTACAAGATTCAACATTGACCCCTCAAACTGCAGAGGGGATCACAAAAGTGGAGTGGCGTAATCCGAAAAACATCGATGACATATTAAAAAACACTTATGGCAACATCAGGGATCTATTGCATTTCTGCATGATGCAAGGCTTTGGTAAATAGGTTTTCATTTACCCAATATTTCATGAAGCGCTTCCTGAGCACCCCAATGTGGTGGCACAAACGGATGGGCCATGATTCGTCCGTCAGGACCGATCAGTATATAAAATGGGACTGTAGCAATTCCAAAATTATCAAGCAATTCATAATCACCATCAAAATACAACAATTGAAACGGGAACTCCCTATCAGCCATAAGGTGATGCACGCTTTGCCGGTCGCGGTCGACCAACACACCGATCACCTCAAGCTTTCCATCAAATTCTTCAGCAACCTCCTGCATGGCCGAGATGCTTTGCATTGACAGCGGGCACCATCCGGCCCAAAAAAACAGGTATACAAAATTGTCACGAAAATCCTGAAGGTCATAAACATTTCCGGCAATGTCACTCAACTGAAAATCAGCGACAATGGCACCTACATGGAAACCCCGGCTGTGTTTTTTTATAATGTTTGCTGCAATTTTCCGATGTTCAGGAACCTTACATTTTTCCGCGGCCTCCTCAAGGATTCCCCAAAGCCGTGAATTGAAAAAATCGGGCATGGCAAACATCCGGTCGAGGGAGATCAGTAAAACAAGTTCCCGCAATGCTTCATCCTGCAACGATCTATCATTTGCCAGCAGATCCATAAGCATTTCAAAGTCCGCGTGTTTGTTCACCGCATTTTCCAGTTGGTGCATTCTGATGCTTCTGCTGCCAGAAAAAACATAATTGTCAAACATGCTTCTGAAAAAGTCCATGTAAATGGGATGGTTTATTAAAATTGGCTGATCCTTAATATAATTATGGAATAGTGCATCGAATCCCCTTACATTCAGCGATCGTTTCAGATAGGCCATATAATATTTTGCATAATCATCAAAGAAAGGTTGCAAACCATCAACAAAAGCTTCATCAACCTCTCGACCGAACTGCTCCAGGGAAGCTCTGTGGCTGGCCCTGACTCTGCCGGCGACTTGCTCCTCAAGGTAAGTTGCCACCATATCATCCATGCGCATGATAAGTGTATGCAGATCATCCTGTTGATCTTTCTTGCCGTAAACTGTAACATTAAAAGCCCTTTGACGAAAAAGTCTGCTTTCATCCTGCTCAGGGGTATTAATAATGAGTTTTTCATATTCAACCAGATGCGATTCTCCCGGAGCTGCATGCAGATAATTTTTCCCATTAAAAACGCGCAAAAAAAGCAACCGGCTTTCGTTAAGTGATGCAGTAAGTTCAAAATTTCCGTTATTATCAATTGCTGCTGATGCCAGGCGCAACTGTTGCTTGCTTACCATATCTTCGTATGTCATGAGGTGTATGGTTTCTCCTTCAGCACCCGGGAAATAGCCGGAGATAATAACATTGCCGTCACCATACACACGAATGGCCAGGAGAATGAACAACAGGAAGATACTTTGTTTATTCATTCGTTAACATTTTTATAGTAACGATTGACAGGAAAGGTGTATTGTTTAGGGTTTAGGGTTTAGGGTTTAGGGTTTAGGGTTTAGGGTTTAGGGTTTAGGGTTTAGGGTTTAGGGTTTAGGGTTTAGGTCTTCATTGATGTCGAATCCATTGGGGATGAAGTCGGAAACATCGCCTCCGTGGCGGATGATCTCGCGTACGATATTGGAGTTCAATGCTGTGTACTCCGGTGTTGTGAGGAGAAAGACTGTTTCCAGGTCAGAAAGCATTTTTTTATTCATCTGTCCGATACTGCGTTCAAATTCAAAATCGGCAGACGTTCTTAATCCCCTGAGGATATATCTGACATCAAGCTGTTTGCACAGATCCACCGTTAATCCTTCATAAGTGATCACCTCAATCTGATCATACCTTTCAAAGACCTGCCTGATCCACTTTTTTCTGTTTTCAAGTGAAAAAAAGCTTTTCTTTTGTTCATTTACCCCGATGGCAATAATAATTTTGTCGAACAAAGGCAATGCACGCAATATAATGGATTCATGTCCTTTGGTTATCGGGTCAAATGAGCCGGGAAATAGGGCAATTTTTTTCATAAACCATTGAATTTTGAATATCAGCCGTTTTGTTATGTAAAGATAGGGAAAAATGGGATGATCATCATGAAGCTTCAAAAAAGCTGAAATGCACTTTGCTGTAATTCCTTTTAAACACAAAGGCCGGATGATCATCCATTCGGACATGATCTGAGTGTTCTACGATCAAAAAACCTTCGGGGAGCAAAAGCTTATTTTGGAAAACAATGTTGGGAATTTCTTCAATCCCCTTCATGTCATATGGTGGATCGCAGAATATGATGTCGTAAGAGGTTGTCTGGTTTTTCAGAAAACGTAAAGCATCGGCTTTTAGCACGATAAGATTATCCAATTCAAATTTCTCTTTAACTTCTTTGATAAAGCGGATACATCTCGAATTGTTATCAATCGCAACAACTTCGACTGCGTTACGCGAAGCAAATTCAAAGGTGATGCTGCCTGTCCCGGCAAAAAGATCGAGTACACGAATTGCTTCAAAATCGATATGGTTATTCAGAATGTTAAACAGGGCCTCTTTGGCTTTATCTGTGGTTGGCCTGACCGGCATTCCTGCTGGTGGATTGATATGTCTGCGATTGAGTCGTCCGCCAATTATACGCATGTAGCCAGGTTTAAAATGTTGTAATAATAATGGCCCGGAATCTGGTCAAACGATTCTGCATAGCGATAATCATCGTTCCTTTCAGGAAAAGTAACTTTTTGAAACAGGCTGGACAATATTTGAAAAGAATCACAATCAACCCCGATCTCACCAATCAGCAGCAGACTTTGACTTGAGGCATCCCGTTCAAATTGTTCCAAAACATAAAAAAGGTAATAAAGAAGGTCGTCAAAAGTCTGATACTCGAAAGACTGATAAAGGGTTACCTTTTGGTTATCGAGTAAAACAATCTCGAAAAATGATCTTTTGACATGCAATACCACATCTACTTGCAAGTTTTCCAATTGTTTGTTAGAAAGTGTGCTCTCTATCAATGCATTACCCTGATGTCGTAACCGGTAATTGTCAAATCTGGTATCTAAAAAATTTTTCAAATCCAGAGAAAGGTGATAGACCCCGTAAGCGTCAAGTTTGTTGAATCTTTCTGCACGAACTGTATGGCTTTCAGGTATTACTGAACAGAATTGGCAGAAGGATTCTTTATGGTCTTCCTGGTAATGCTCAGCAGGGATCAATAGCAGATTTGGTGTAAACAAGGAGATGTTTACTTTTTCAAAGGGTGCGCTAAAAATAGCATGATCATTGGCAAAGTTTGTCAGATGATGTAAGTAATCATG
>SKTA01000048.1 GCA_007122745.1 Bacteroidales bacterium | reverse complement strand
GGCATGAATGAGGCAATTGCTGCCGATTCTGACGTGATTGCCGATAAATACGCCAGGCTGTATGTGTGTTCCTGTACCGATGCTTGCTGTCATACTGATCATTCCTGATGCAGTTTCAAGAGGCCTGAACTTTTTGATCAGGGCAACAAAATCGCGGAATGGATCATCGGAAAAGATCAGTGCTTTTTCTTTTGGTACGTCTGTTTTTTTATTGATGATGACGGTGGTGGCGGCCGACTCAAGCGCTTTCTTGTGATATTTGGGATGATCCACGAAAGTAATATCCCCTTTAGTTACGCGGTGAATCTCATTGATCCCGCCAATTATAAAATCAGGATCTCCTGAAAAATCGGCCTTTAGAAAACCAGCTATCGCTTTTAATGTCTGCGGAGGGTTAAACTGCATCGGCGAAATTTATTTTACTCTTTCGGAATACTCTTTTGAGCGCGTGTCAACTTTGATCTTTTCACCGGTTTCAATAAACAGGGGTACATTGATCGTAGCGCCTGTCTCTACCGTAGCAGCTTTTAATGTATTTGTGGCAGTATCACCCTTTACCCCTGGTTCGGTATATGTTACTTCCAGCTCAACAAATGCCGGAAGGTCACAGCTAAGCGGTGTTTCTGTGTCAGCGTGGTAAACGATTTGAACTTCCTGGCCCTCTTTAAGCAGCTCCGGTGCATTGATGAGGTGCTCTTCAATGTTTATCTGTTCGAATGTATCGCTGTGCATAAAATGATAGCCCATATCATCTTTGTAAAGAAACTGATAAGGACGTCTTTCTACCCTTGCTACATTTACTTTTACACCGGCGTTAAACGTATTTGCAAGTACTTTGCCGGTTTTGAGGTTTTTTAGTTTTGTCCGGACAAAAGCGCCACCCTTGCCGGGTTTAACGTGCTGAAACTCCACGATGGTAAAGAGTTCATTGTTAATATCCAGACAAAGGCCATTGCGAAAATCTGAGGTTGTTGCCATATTAGCTTATAGATCGTTTAAAAAGTTCGCACAAAGATACAGGATTTTTTTGCAATCGGAACTGTATACATCCATCAATCAACTAAACAACTCAACAACTAAACATATTGTATTCTGTGCCGGGATGTTTCATTATTCTTAAAGAGAGATGACACTGTCAACCCCCGGATACTCCTCCTCGTTATGGTTGGATGCAATGACAAGTGTTTTATCCTTTCCGAAACGGTTTAGCAGTTCTGCGTACCACGATCTCGTCTCCCTGTCAAGGTTCACGCATGGTTCATCAAGCAGCAAAAGCATTGATTCGCTGAGCAATGCCAGGGTCAGCATGGCTCGTTGTTTCATCCCGGATGAATAGAACCGGAGCGGTTTTTCTCTGCTTTCCTCCAGGTTTGCTATTTTTATGATTTCTGCTGTTGAAAGCGATCCCGTGAAGTGTTTAAACCTGCGCTGAAACTGTATTAACTCTGAGAAAGTGAATTCTTCGATGGGCTCGATATAAGGAGCAGTAACGAAAACGTGTTTAAAGAGCGTTTCGGATAGGATGGTGGCCTGGTTGTGTTTCCAGTGAACAGTTCCTTCACTGGGTTTGATATATCCGGCGAGGATATTGATCAGTGTAGACTTGCCGCTGCCATTTTTGCCGGTAATGGCATATCGTCCTCCTGCTTCAATGGTGAAGCCCAGGTTTCTGAACACCCATTTCCCGCGATATTTTTTGCCACACGCCGAAGCGACAATTTGTATCATCAGGGATGTTTTTATGTTTCCTTGTAAGCATATCCCTTCATGATACCCCTGCTGGATTTGTTGATAAAACTCAGGATTTCATCTCTTTCGGGTGTTGCCGGCATTTCTGTCTCTATATATGTGATTGCCTGACTTACATTCAGGTTTTTCAGATAGATGACGCGGTAGATGTCCTGAATTTCATTAATCGTTTCAGAGCTAAAGCCTCTTCGGCGCAACCCGATCGAATTGATTCCGACAAAGGAAAGGGGGTCACGGGCGGCTTTGGTGTATGGTGGGACATCTTTTCTGACAAGTGAGCCGCCAGAGATCATCACGTGTTGTCCGATGTTTACAAACTGGTGCACAGCTGATAATCCTCCCAGGATGGCAAAGTCATCCATAACAATATGGCCGGCAAGATTGGCGGCATTGGCGAGGATACAGTTGTTGCCGATATAACAGTCGTGAGCCACATGGACGTATGCCATTAAAAGGCAATTGTTACCGATAACGGTTTTGTTGCTCGCCTTTGTGCCTCTGTTTATAGTGACAAATTCGCGGATGGTTGTATTGTCTCCGATCTCGACAACAGTTTCTTCACCGTCAAATTTCAGATCCTGGGGAATGGCGGAGATCACCGCTCCTGGAAATACACGGCAGTTTTTTCCGATTCTTGCACCTTCCATAATGGTAACGCTTGAGCCAATCCAGCTCCCTTCACCAATTTCTACATTTTTATGAATGGTGGCAAACGGTTCTATTACTACGTTCGCAGCGATTTTTGCTTGCGGATGTACGTATGCTAAAGGTTGATTCATTATTTGAGTTTGGTCATTATTTTTTTGCAATTTGCGCCATCATTTCGGCTTCCATTACTACTTTTCTCCCTACATGTGCCACACCACGCATGTGGCAGATCCCTCTTCTGACCGGTGCCATCAGGTTCATTTTAAAAACCATTGTGTCGCCGGGTACCACTTTTTGTTTAAAACGTACGTTGTCAATTTTCAGAAAATAGGTGTTATAATTCTCCGGGTCTTCCACAGTAGACAAAACAAGTATGCCACCGGCCTGGGCCATGGCCTCAATCTGCAAAACACCGGGCATTACAGGCTCTTTGGGGAAATGTCCGACAAAGAATGGCTCATTCATAGATACATTTTTGATGGCTGTAACTGATGAATCGGTGATGTCGATGATTTTATCCACTAAAAGGAAGGGTGGACGATGGGGTAGCATCCTCTTAATGTCGTTGATATCGTAAACCGGAGGTGTATTTGGATCGTATACAGGGATCTGCTCCTCTTCTGTACGCGCTTTGATATGCTTTTTAAGTAATTTTGCAAAAAGCACATTTGATGCGTGCCCGGGCTTGCTTGCAATGATGTGTCCCTTGATAGGTTTGCCTGCAAGACTCAGATCCCCGACAATATCAAGAAGTTTGTGCCGGGCTGGCTCGTTTGGAAAGCCTAGTTCCAGGTTGTTTAGAATACCTTCCTGTCGAACTTCCACACTTGACTTATTAAGGACCTCTGCCAACCGGTCAAGCTCTCTCTGCGTAACAGGCCTGTCAACAAATACTATTGCATTGCTCAAATCTCCTCCCTTAATGAGGTTTTGAGCGAGCAAAAACTCGAGTTCATGCAGAAAAACGAAGGTTCGGCAATTGCTTATCTCATCTTTAAATTCGCTGATGTGATTCATGCTGGCATGCTGATGTCCCAGCACTTTGGATTTGTAGTCGATAAGGCATGAGATCCTGTATTGATCACTGGGTACTGCAATTATTTCACAATCTTTCTCCTCATGATACAAACGGATGGGGCTTCTGACTTCAAAATAGTCTTTAATGGCTTCCTGCTCCTGGGTTCCCGCTTCATGGATGGCTTCGGTATAAAACCTGCTGCTGCCGTCGAGTATTGGGGTTTCGGCGCAGTCTACCTCAATCACTGCATTGTCGATCCCCATGCCTGTAACTGCTGCCAGTACATGTTCAACAGTGGCCACGCGCACCCCATTTTTTTCAAGGGTTGTTCCCCTTGATGTATCAACCACGAAATTGGCATCTGCCTCCAACCACGCCTCCTTACCCATGTCGGTGCGCAAGAACCGGATGCCGCTTTCGGCCGGTGCAGGTTTAATGCTTAGGTTTACCTGTTTACCGGTGTGCAGTCCAACACCAGATATTGAAACCGGATTTTTTATTGTCTTTTGTTTTTCAATCATGTTAGTCATTTAACTTATTTCTTCTCTTTTCTTATCTCTTTTTCCAATTCATCAATTCGCTTCACGAGTTTTTCAAAATTCTTAAAATAGATGAAAGCTTTCCTGTATTGTGAGGCTTCCATTGCAGGTGATCCCATGATTATCTGTCCATCTTTGATGTTTGAAGGAACACCTGCCTGTGCCGCCATTTTTACATCATCACCAATGTTAAGGTGCCCACTGATACCTACCTGTCCGCCAATCATACAGTTTTTTCCTATTTTAGTTGAGCCTGCCACACCAACCTGTGCGGCCATAACTGTGTTTTCGTCTACTACAACATTGTGACCGATCTGTATCAGGTTGTCAAGCTTAACTCCTTTGCGGATAATTGTTGATCCCATTGTTGCGCGGTCGATGGTTGTTCCTGCACCAATTTCCACCAGGTCTTCTATAACTACATTGCCAATCTGTGCAACCTTCGTGTAATTATTGTCGGTTTGGGGTGCAAACCCAAAGCCGTCGGCGCCGATCACAGCATTCGCGTGTATGGTGCAGTTAGCACCGATGCGACAGCTGTTGTATACCTTAACCCCGCTGTACAAGATTGTATTGTCGGCAATCGTTACAAAGTCATCAATAAAACAATGGGGATAAATTTTTACATTTTTCCCCAGTTTTACGTTGTTGCCAATATGTGCAAAAGCACCGACATATGCACTTTCATGCACTTCTGCACTCTCTGAAATAAAAGAGAGGTTCGAGACCCCCTCCTTTTTTGGTAAGTTTTTCTGGTAGAGCTCAAGGAGTTTGGCCAATGCACCATATGGATCCTTAACGCGAATGAGGGTTGCCCTTATCTCCTGTTCCGGCATGAAATCATTATGAACAAGCACAATCGAAGCACCGGTCTTATAAACAAAAGGGGTGTAAGCCGGATTGGCCAGAAAAGTCATTGTGCCGGCAGATGCCTCTTCGATCTTCGAAATTTGCGTCACCTTTACATCCTGATCCCCTTCAATTTTTCCTTGCAGGAAATCGGCAATTTCTCTCGCTGAATATTCCATCC
>SKTA01000223.1 GCA_007122745.1 Bacteroidales bacterium | reverse complement strand
CCCCCACCCTCAGCATCATCATGCCGGTTTACAACGCCGAAGCCTATCTGCGCGAAGCCGTGGACAGCATCCTGGCGCAAAGCTTTACCGACTTTGAGCTGATCATCGTGGAAGACGGCAGCACCGACAACAGCAGGGAGATCCTTGGAAGCTTCACCGACAGCAGGATACAGGTTCTTTACAACGACGGAAACAAAGGCATCGTGTACACCCGCAACAGGGGCATGGCTGCTGCACGCGGTCGCTATATCGCTCCCTTCGATGCCGACGACATCGCCAGGAAAGACAAATTCGAAAAGCAGATCAGCTTCCTTGAAGCCAACCCTGAATACGGCATGGTCGGTGCCTGGGCCAGACTGATCGACAAAGCCGGTATGGAAATACCCGAAACGTGGAAGGTGAACGCCCGCCCCGAAAGGATACCCGCCATTCTGCTGTTTCGCAACTATTTTATACAGTCGGCAATCGTGCTCAGGCGCCAAGCAATACCCCCCGGGGGATATGAAAAAGGTTTTGACGCCGTTGAAGATTACCTGTTGTGGATACAAGTAGCGCAACGCTGGAAGGTCTGGAACTACCCCGATTACCTGCTTCAGTACCGCATACATGAATTAGGCGTAACAAAACGTGAATCGGACCTGATGCCAGACCGTGATGATAAAGTCTTTCGCATTGCCTATAAAACACTTGAAATCAATCCCGATAAACATCAATGCCGGCTGCTGCAACAGATCAAAAGCGACAATCCAATCACAGACATCAGTACCCTAAGGGAGATCGAAAGCTTTTTGTTGCTGATGTTGCAACAAAATTTCCAACTCCGTATTTATGATCAGACACAGCTCAGGAAAGTGGTGCAAAACCGCTGGCTGAAAGTCTTATATAAAACGAATATGCCTTTACACAAGCGGCTGTGGACACTCCTTAAATCACCCATCCTTCGCAAACAGAAAATAGAACGATCACTAAACAACTAAACATCTCAACAACTAAACATTTTAAAATATTTCGGCACACAGGTCAAGCCCTGTGTCTACAAAGCAACAATAAACAAAATGACTAAACCAACAGCCGACCTATCCATCATTGCTGCCAATTACAACAACGGTCGCTATCTGGATGCTTTTATCAGAAGCGTGATGGCTTCAACCATGCTGCCGAACGAATTGATAATCGTGGATGATGGATCGTCTGATGACTCACGGGAAGTGTTGGCGAAACATGCCGGCCTGCCTTTTATAAAAACCATTTTCTTCGAAGAAAACAAGGGGTTTACAGATGCGCTCAATGCGGCACTGGAAGCTGCCTCTGCAAAATACATCATGCGGGCTGATCCGGATGACATTTTGCTGCCGTTACGCATCAAGACTCAATATACATTCATGGAACAGCATCCGGAAATTGATGTTCTTGGAAGCAATGTGGTTTATTTCCGTGACTCGGACGGAGCAACCCTAAATGTATCAAACTTTCCTTCAGCACACCATAAAATTGCAGAAAGTTACCGCAGAGGCGAACATGGGCTGCAGCATCCAACCGTATGTGCTAAAGCCTCGGTTTATAAAGCATATAAATATCAGAAGATTTTTCCTGCGGAAGACTATGAGATCTTTTCGCGCATGGTAAGGGACGGACACGTTTTTGCGAATCTTTCTGAACCATTGTATCGCATGCGCATTCACGAAGGCAGCGCAACGGGCAACCTTAAGCATGCACATATTGCGCAAACTTTCTTGTTCCGCGACCAGATCTTCGGCACGAAAACAAGCCGCTTTAAAGTCTGGAGTTATTGGAACCATATCCGGTATTACCGCAAGTCATTGCAATCGGAAAATCCCATTAAAAGGTATTCCAACCTGGCATTGTCCGTATTGTTTTATCCCGGCAAACTGTTTAACAGACTGTTTTAAGGTTGAGGCTAAGATTAAGGCTGAGCGTTAGCGAAGTCCCGAAAGCGAAGCGATTCGGGATTAAGATTGAGATTGAGATTCAGCGCCGGTGAACTGTACAAAATTTGTCATTAGTAACGAAGTGAAAGAGCTTTCAGCAACTTTACTTTAGCACATTCATAGATCGGATGTCAGAGTTTGGAGGTCCGACTTCTCTTTGCCGCCCAACCTAACTAACTGACCGATAGCAAATAAAACAATATAAATCCTTGTAAATACCTTTGGTTGTGTTTACTTTTGCATGAAACATGGGATTTGAATGGTTGATTGGGTGAATGATTGATTTGTGAACATGGACTTTATGCCTGGCTTTATTGCTTTATCATGATGGAAGAAAAAAACAACAAGAAAAACGGGGAAAACGATGTTAACGACCCTGCCGGCGTGTATCAGCCGCAAGGTCCCCTGACCTTCGAAAAAGTGTGGCAGATGTTCCGCGAAACGGATAGAAAGTTTCAGGATACGGAACGTGTAATGAAGGAACAATCGAAGGAAACAGACAGAAAATTCCGCGAAACCCGTGACGAAATCAGGGAAACAACCAGAAGCGTTAAATCCCTTTCCAAAAACATAGGCGGCCTGAATAACAGTATTGGCGAAGTTACAGAGGAATACTTCCTGGGTGCACTTAAAAAAATGAAGGAATTTGCCCGTATAAAAATTGAATTCGGGGGCAATTTACACAAACAATTGCAAAACCTTGAGGCTGAATATGACGCGGTTCTTTTTGGGAAGGATACGCTGATTGTCGTAGAAGTAAAGCACAAGCTAACGCGCGATGATGTGTTGTGGTTTATCAACAAATCACTCCCGGCGTTTAAGCCGCTGTTTCCCATATATTCAAATTTTAAGGTTCTGGGAGCAATGGCGGGAATGACCACTCAAAAAACCGCTGTCAAACTGGCCATCAGCGAAGGCTTGTTCGTGATCACCCAATCGGATCAGAAAATCAGTGTGCTTAATCCTGATGGCTTTATGCCGAAGGAGTTCTAAGATTGATTGAATGATTGTGTGAATGATTGAAAGGGGGTTTAGCGTTTTAGGGTTTAGAGTTGGTCAAAGCAAACAATCTTTGTGTGTTTTCTGTTTGCCAGGAGCGAGGCGTGGCAGGCCGGCGGATTCCTCCCTGCGGGCGGAATGACAAGGCACTATTTAAAAATCGTAAATCAAAAATCGTACCCGGGGCCGGGATCGAACCGGCACGATATTGCTATCATTGGTGTTTGAGACCAACGCGTCTACCAATTCCGCCACCCGGGCAATGATGTCAAAAACCGTTCTGCGGTGCAAAAATACGCATTTCCTGAATTTTAACAAATAAAATAAAAAATCCCCTCCCCTCCTGCCAAACGATAGGGATATAATTCATACTTTTGTGAAGGCATTGTTGTTCTCTCTACTTCAAAAATCGCACCCATGGCATCAGTATTAAAGATATTCTCAGGATCCGCTTCACGCTCACTCGCTGAAAAAATTTCTGACAGTTATGGCAAACCCCTTGGCAAGGAATTGGTCCAACATTTTGCCGATGGCGAGTTCCAGCCCTCCTTTGAAGAAACCCTCAGGGGCAACGATGTCTTCATCATCCAAAGCACCATCCCCCCATCCGATAACCTGATGGAGTTGCTGCTGATGATCGATGCTGCCAAAAGGGCTTCTGCCAGGCAGGTGATCGCAGTGATCCCCTATTTCGGATTTGCCCGTCAGGACCGTAAAGACAAACCCCGCGTGTCGATCGGTGCCAAGCTGATTGCCAACCTGCTGACAGCCGCCGGACTCGACCGGCTGATCACCATGGACCTGCACGCCGACCAGATCCAGGCGTTCTTTGACGTTCCCGTGGATCACATGTATGCCTCCGCCATCTTTGTTCCGTACATCAAACAGCTCAACCTGCCCAACCTTGTCATGGCATCACCCGATACCGGTGGCACACGAAGGGCAGGTGCTTATGCCAAGTTCCTGAACAGCGAACTGGTGATCTGCTACAAACAACGGGAGAAAGCCAACGAGGTAGAAAAAATCACACTCATTGGTGATGTGAAAGGCAAGGATGTTGTTCTAGTTGATGACATTATCGATACAGCAGGATCTATTACAAAAGCCGCACAGATGATCATGGAAAGTGACGCAAATAGCGTTCGTGCTATAGCTACCCACGCCGTCTTCAGCGAAAAAGCCTATGAAAGAATGGCCAATAGCGCTTTTGATGAAGTGATCGTTTCCGATACCATCCCAATGAAGAAAAAATGCCCAAAAGTATCGGTCCTAACATCTTCCCAGCTCTTTGCCGATGTAATCCATCGTGTGCACAACCACTCTTCCATCAGCTCATACTTCGAGTTCTCCACCATAATGTAAGGCTAAGATTAAGATTGAGGTTACATTATTTTTTTAAACCATGCTGCAAACATTACATGAGCTTAAGCAAGGAGACTTTGATCTGTATACCTATTTGGATGGGTTGTGCGACCAGATTGAGGAGGTTGATGTGAACCTTCACTGTTTTGTTGAGGAGCGGGGAAGACGCGCACGCTTGCAGAAGGAGGCCAAAAAGCAGCTTGACAGATGGAATGCCGCGGACCAAACTCTGCCATTGTATGGTCTGGGTGTAGGGGTGAAGGACATCATCCGGGCAAACGGCCTGGAGACACACTGCGGGTCCAAAATGCCCCCACACTTGTTTGAAGGTCCGGAAGCATCATTGGTAAGCCGTTTAAAAGAGGCCGGTGCCATCGTTCTTGGAAAAACCGCAACAACGGAGTTTGCCTGGTTTCAGCCCGGTCCGACCAAAAACCCATTACATCCCGGACACACGCCAGGTGGCTCCAGCAGCGGATCTGCTGCCGCGGTGGCGGCAGGGATGGCACCTCTGGCGTTAGGAACACAAACAATCGGTTCCGTGATCAGACCGGCAGCCTACTGCGGCGTGATAGGAATAAAGCCAAGTGCGGGCAGCCTGCCAACAGATGGCATCATCCCTTTTTCCAAAACCTTTGACCAGCCGGGGTTTTTTACAAAAGACCTTGATGTTGCCAAACTGGTCGCTT
>SKTA01000182.1 GCA_007122745.1 Bacteroidales bacterium | reverse complement strand
GTTTGATCAGGTCCGATCCAGAAAATGGACGGATTTACGATTTTTTTATCGCTGCTGAACTTTGCAGCGGATGGGTTAAAGTTGCCACTTTCGCCTCCCCACATCTGGTTGAATTCACGCAAGTAAGCTCGGGCAAATGCCACATCCTGAATGATAACCATATTTTGAAACTGATTGTGTGTTCCCTGGTCGGTGGCATTCCATGAACTTGTAACAACTGTTGAAGCGGTCGGATCCTGGTGTTGGGCGTCAAATACGGCAAACTTGTTGTGCATCTGTTCGATGCCCATACTTTGGTTGGCTTTTACTCCGGCGCCCTGGAGCTGTGTAATGATCGGGTTTGTGGTGCCTGTATGACCCGATACGATCACACGGACATCCACTCCTCTGTTGTGTGCCGCAATGATTGCGCTCGCGATTTCTTCCCCAACCGATCCGCTGATGTTGTAGAATGCAAATTCAGCAGTTTCCTGGGCCTGGTTGATCTGTTCGATCAGTTTTTGGTCGAAAGGAACATGCTCCTCCGCCTCCTGGAAGGTGGCGAGTTCATGTGCCACATCCTTGTTGAAATAGACACTGATATCACCGGTGCTTCCGGTCGGTGAACCGGTGGTGGTGATGTATACAGCAGTTGCACTGGTGTCTGCGTCAAATGCAGAACGGAGCTGAACTTTGAAAACAGTGGCCGGATCCAGTCCGTCTATTGTCAAGCTGTGCGTTGTGGTATGATCTTCATTAATGATATTTCCCATCTCCAGATTGGGAGTCTGTCCATAACGAATCTCTGAATGACCCGGATGAACCGTTTCCCACTCAAATGTGATTGAGTGTTGCGTAGCAGATGATTCATAGGGAGGAGCTGTTGTGATGATCGGACCGCTCAATACCTCAATGTCTTCATTGAAACGTGGAAGGATCTGGTGTGTATTGATGAACCTTCCTGCAACACCTGTTACAGAAACTGTACTGTTCGGAATCATAGAACCTGGAATGTTGGTAAAGTTATCAATTCTCAGTTGTCCTATTCCGCTTGGATCAGAGATTTCATAATTTGTTCCTCCGGAAAAGATTCCTTCATCTTCAAAATCCACTTCATCGATACGAATCAGCATTCCTTCATAATTACCAGAATTCAGTTGTCCGATGGTAATGCTGAGTGGCTCCACTTGTGTGTTTGATTCCGGAAACACTTCAAAGCTGCTTTCATCAATGATTTGGAGCAGATTGTTAAAGTGTCCTAACTCGCCGGTGATAAGCAGGGAGTCTCCGATTACCGCACCAACAAGGTATTGCTGGCGCATGATCTCATCATTATACCAAGCTATCCCACCTGTTTCATCCTGGAAATAAACAGGCCCGGCAAACTGATCAGCTACAGTAACATATCCGCTTACCGTAACAATTGTTCCCATCTCCAATTGCCGAGCTTCAGCGATGGAAATGGGACTGGAAGTATCAAGGGTTTCAGCCCTGAGATTAAGAACAAAAACCTGGTTGTTCGGATCGTTCGTTTCCAAAGTCAGTGATTCTTCAAAAATGCCTGGTTCTTCTGACAAAAAAGATAAATTGAAATCGGCTGACTCCAGGTAAGCAAGAGTTACATTCAAATCGCCGTCAACAAAAAAATTATTGCCGCTGATATCGTGAGATGAAATAACAAGATCCTGATTGCCGGTGTTACGAATTTGCAGCACTGCATTGGCGGAACCGGTGTTTGTCCCATAATCATATGTGCTGCCGTTCTCATACAGAATACCGTTCATCCGAAGTAATATGGCAGGTTCTTCCGTGAATTCGATGTAATCACTGATCAGGATATCATCCAGATTGATCCTGTTTCCTGAAGCTTTCTCAAATTTAAGCCTGACATTGCCCGAAATGTTTGGTTGAATTGTATATTCTGTAAGCTCATCGGTAAGAGGTATAACGTCACCCAAATCACTCCATGTTTGACCCTGGTCGGTAGAATACCTCACCTGCAGTTCGCCGCCTGTATCGGAGCTGAAGTTTGCCGCGTATACAGATAATTCACTCATTCCTTGTGGATAGCAAAAATCCATTCGTATAAAACCGTTGCGTATCCGTGCAGAGCGGTACCCGTTTTTCTTGTCCTGTTCTAGGGTGCCGATCAGGGCATCATCAAAAAACCAGGATCCTGTTTCAAGACTTACGCTGGCGGGGGCATAAGAGGCTTTATCCCCCTCTTCAAAATCTTCAAACAATTGCGCCTGGGTTGATTGGGCGGCTGTAAATGCAAATAATATTGCAAAAAGTCTAAATAATAATCTCATAAATATATATATGTTAGTCGCATGTAAATTAGCGTACGTCGTTCCTGATTATGTTTTGCTAATTGTCAGTTTGTTTATTTTGATGGATTCATGACCCTGCCGGCGAACAGGATGCTATTGTTTTGATTTTCTTTAATAAAGAACATAAATGGCCTGTTTGCCATAAATGTGGTTCTCGGATCGGGGTCTATGGATGTTTTTCTGATCACGACCACTGCGGTAGCGGCAGCTGCTTCGGTTCCTTCTTCTGCCACTTCAATCATCGCCTGGTGTATCACTTTGTCAATTTTCAGGTCCAGATCTCCTGTCATTCCGGAGAAATCGGCATATCTGTTGAATGGCTGGACCATTCCCATTCCCATCAGTACCTCTTCCAGATCAAGTTTTGTTTCCGCTTCAAATTTCGGAACAAACATATCAACTTCTGTGTTTTCCAATTTGCTTAACATGTTGTCAAATGCTTCACTGTTGAGGGAGCGTTCAATTTTTTCCATATTTGGTGTTTCTCTTGGAAGAACTATAACCATTGAAAAGTTCTTGCCGGAGTATGGAATCTCCAGTACCTGCATTGTTTCATCCTCAAAATAGGGAAGCGTATCGGTGTTGTGCATAAAATCTGCCATGACAAATTCCCTTCCCTGAAGGTAAAAATGGTTTTCTCGTGTTTGTTCCGTGTCAAACTCCTTTACCCATGGACCAAGAAAGTGGATGGCATTAACCAGTACCATTCGGGTATCATCGGTTAAAACACCGGGAGCAATCAGGTTTTCAATTTTTTCCCTTGTCTCGTCGTATACCCAGTTATTGATATCTTCTCTGACAGCTTCCCTGTTGGCTCTGAAATCTACTTGAAATGTTTCTGAATCATAAACATCTTCAATGATATCGAAATAGCTTTGGAGGAAGCTATAGTCTTGCTGCGCCCAAATGCTGTTGGCAATGTTGAGCTCAACGTGTTCTTTTGCAATATGGTTGATTGCATTGATATAAGCACCATAATTGGCATTGAAAAGAACCTGTTCCCTGTCAAAATGCATCACCTCTGCCATCTCCCGGAGGGTTTCATTCCTTGCACCTGCATAGGTCATTGCCAGAGCCGTAGAAATACTGAAAGGGGATATTACCATGTTGTCCCTTTCATATGGGATCTCTTTTAACAGGTCAAAAGCGAATTCATTGTTTCCCTGAGCTATTGAACTGATTTCTGTTTTTTCCATTTGGGTTCCATCTTTATATGCTCTGTGAGAACAAGCTGTGAGGATCATCAAAAAAGTTAATATGCCTGATAAAACAATTTTCGGTCTCATGTCTGTAGATTTATGTTTTACTTTATTTGTCAACATTATTACAAACTTACGATATATTTGCTAACATATGTTTAAGAATGCATCAAATATCATTCCATGCTTATTGATTCGTGTCAGGTGCATGGATTTGGAGTGACAAGTTCAGATTCTGATGCACAGAAATGGCAAAAATGGTGTACTTTTGCATAATTAAATACTTTCATATTGTTTTAATCTCTAAAAAAACCATATCATGAGTGATCAGAAAGAAACCTTTAAATGTCTAATTCTGGGAAGTGGTCCTGCCGGTTATACCGCGGCCATTTATGCTGCAAGAGCTGATCTCCGGCCTGTTATTTATCAAGGTCTTCAGCCGGGCGGACAATTAACGATCACTACGGATGTAGAGAACTATCCCGGTTATCCTGAGGGAGTTAAGGGCCCTGATATGATGATTGACTTTCAGAAGCAGGCAGAGCGTTTTGGCACGGATGTAAGATTTGGAATGGCCTCATCGGTAGATCTTTCAAAACGCCCTTTCAAGGTTGTAATTGATGAGAAAAAAGAGGTGCTTGCAGAAACCCTGATCATTGCCACGGGTGCTTCGGCAAAGTGGCTTGGTCTTGAATCGGAACAGAAATATAATGGTTTTGGTGTTTCGGCCTGTGCCACGTGCGATGGCTTTTTCTATCGCGGTCTGACGGTTGCTGTTGTTGGGGGAGGGGATACCGCTTGTGAGGAGGCTTCCTATCTGGCAAAGCTTTGCAAAAAGGTGTATCTGATCCACCGCCGTGATGAATTGCGGGCGTCAAAGGCGATGCAGCACAGGGTGATGAAGGCGGAGAACATTGAAATTATATGGAATCACCTACCCAAAGAGATTGTTGGAGACAAAACAGTTAATGGTGTTATGATCGAGGATGTCAAGACAGGGATAATTTCCAGACTTGATGTTGAAGGGTTCTTTGTTGCGATCGGACATAAACCCAACAGTGATATTTTTAAAGGACAGCTTGAGATGGATGAAAATGGTTACCTGATTACAAAACCTGATTCAACCCAAACCAATGTTCCCGGTGTTTTTGCTGGCGGTGATATTCAGGATCATGTGTATCGTCAGGCTGTTACGGCTGCGGGTACAGGATGCATGGCCGCCATTGAGGCGGAGCGATTTCTGGCTGATCAGTAAGCCTGTAATGGTTTATCTTACAGGCTGTAACTAATTACAGTCGAAGAGATGACACTTTTTGTTTTCTTTTCTTTGGTGGTTTTTTTCTTTTACCTGCAGGCAGGTGTGTTTCTTTTTTTGAGAAAACCTGTGGTTAAAAGCAATCGCCTGTTTGCTTACAGCCTCTTTGCACTTTCCTGGACTTCCTTTTTTTTTGTTTTGATTCAGTTTACTGAGAATATCAGACTGGTATACCT
>SKTA01000087.1 GCA_007122745.1 Bacteroidales bacterium | reverse complement strand
TGGTGTATGCATTGTGATGTGCCGGTGTGGCACCGCCATTGTTCCAGGTTCCTCCGGCCATCATGTCCCAGCTGCCTGTGCCGGTATAGCCATTACCGCCGGTATCATAGTAATCGGGTGCACCCATAATGTGTCCGAATTCGTGTCCTATCACGCCGATGCGTGTGATGTTGGTACCTGAATTTCCCCGCAGCTCTGGTGAGCAGGCGTAACGGCTGATCCACGTACCGTCGAGTTGAACCGGTTCAATGCTCCAGGCATGCGACCAGATGGTGTTGGGTCCGCCACCGGCCTCCTCTCCATATCCTGAAAAAATCATGTAAAACCCTTCAACCGACCCGTCACCTGTGTTGTCATAGTCAGCAAAGTTAACATCCGGATTTGCAAGGTGCACGGCTTCCGTGGCCAGTTGGCGTGCTCCGGCCCAGGTTGATCCGTAATGGGCCATATTGTATTGTGCCGTATATGGACCAACAACGTCTACCGTAAGATCCAGCTGACCGTAAGAGTTTTCCAGATAATAATCCCTTACGCTTCCTGTTGCTCCGCCAATTGTATAATTTAGCTGGTTGAAGAGGGCATCAAAGTCATCTTGAGTTTTGGTAAAGGGAACATCTGTGGTTTCCATTAAAATGCAAAGCAGTGTGCGTTCCCCTGTCGTGGGGAAAGAGCGATTGGCAGCTTCTGAGCGAAGTTCCCAGACAGAGAACATCATCTCCTTTTGCCGCTCACTAAACCTCAACCCCTGCGGAGTACCCTGCAAAAGGTCACGTTCTTCCTTGCTGCGGTGATTTGCCGGTGAAACACGTACTCCGGAAAAAACCATGTCACCATGTTCATCCAGGACGGCATATTCATAAAACCCATCCTTATTAACCAAAATGCTGTATCCGTCAATGGTTTCTGCCCAGTTAATTTTCTCATCACCCATCATCCTTATGGTAATGGTTGTACCGTCTGGTTGCCGGAATTCTATAGGATGGGGGTATGCCGGAACCGCCTGAAGATATTGCAATCCTGAAAGGAAAAGCACAGCGACTATGATAGCCAGGTGCATCAAATGAAAACTATTTGAAAGAAATCTTTTTGTTATTAATGGATTAATGAAGGGTGAATTCATGAATTATGGGTTTATCTTTTCTAAAAATGCGTTGACATCATCATCCCTGTCTTCCTTGTTGCGGGCTATGATGCCTGATGGCTCCAGCCGGCCGTTTCTCATGACTGCATATTCATAAAAGCCCTCCTGATTGATGATCAGAGGGTATCCGTCTTTTGTGATTACGTTATGGCTGTATTCATCACCTCTGAGGTAAATGTCGAGTAAATAATCGTCGGGAAGGCGATAATATATGACATCGGGGTAGGCCATTACCATGCCAGGAGGTTCTGCTTGAGATTCGGAAATGTTTTGAGGGACAGAAATAGTGAATCGGTTTTTGTGATCGTTACTTAGTTCTGTGATGCAGGTCACCTCGACAATTTTCCCAACCATGCAGATACTCATCATAGTTGGAGCTTCGGTGTAGGTGATATGGACAATCATACTATCAGCGGGCACAAGATCAAATTCATGCAGGTTTACAGGTTCCAGTCGTTCACCATTTTGAAGTTGTATGACCCACTTACAGCCACTCAGTCCGGTATAATCAAGGAGCATGGCAGGAACACCATCTTCACAGCCTTTTTCCGGACACCCGGTTAACAGCATCGAGGCTGAAATGGTGAGCAAAAACAACTTAAAGACCCTGATGTTAAACATTGTCCTTGTTTTTGTTCAGAAGCTGGTTGATCTGTTCCCGTTCAGCCGTTTCAAAATGGGTATGATCCAGTGCCTGAATGTTATTCTCCAGCTGTTGAACGCTACTGGCGCCGATCAGCACAGATGTAACACGCTGATCCTTTAGCAACCAGGCAATAGACATCTGGGCCAGACTCTGCTTGCGTTCGCCGGCAATTTCATTCAGTCTTTGTATCAGCTGGAGTTTCTCCATACTAATGTCCTCTTTTTTCAGAAATCCTGAAGGCTTTCCTGCTCTGGAGTTTTCGGGGATCCCTTTCAGGTAGCGGTCGGAAAGCAATCCTTGTGCCAGTGGTGAATAAGCAATGCAGCCGATGCCATGTTTGTCGAGAACATCCAGCAGTGATTCTTCAACGTGTCTGTCGAGCATCGAATAGCGTGGCTGGTGAATGAGACAGGGTGTGCCAAGCTTGCGCAGAATGGCGACCGCTTCTTCAGTTTGCTCGGCCGAATAGTTTGAGAGACCAATATAAAGTGCTTTTCCTTGCCTGACAATCTGATCAAGAGCCATCATGGTTTCTTCCACAGGTGTTTCAGGGTCAAAGCGATGGTGATAAAAAATATCCACATACTCCAATCCCATCCGCTGGAGGCTTTTGTCGAGGCTGGAAATCAGATATTTTCTCGAGCCACCATCGCCATAGGGACCCGGCCACATGTAGTAACCCGCCTTGGTTGAGATGATCAGCTCGTCGCGAAGGGTTTTAAAATCCGTGGCAAGCATCCGGCCAAAGTTGATCTCGGCACTTCCTCCGGGAGGCCCGTAATTGTTGGCCAGGTCAAAATGGGTGATGCCGGCATCAAAAGCGTGTCGCACGATGCGCCGTCCCGTTTCATAGGGGTCTATGCCACCGAAATTGTGCCACAAACCCAAAGAGATTGCCGGAAGTTTTAACCCGCTGCGGCCGCAATGATTGTATCTCAATAGTTCATAGCGGTTGCGGGAAGGTGTGTATGCCATGTTTGTTATGGTGTTTTAAAAAAGTGGCTTTTTATGGGCAAACCTTGAAAAGTTATTCCATAAAAAGCCACCAATTTGGTTAATTTACTTAATGATTTGGATCCGTTTTGTTTGAACCTGTTCATCATTTGTGTAGATGCGAACGAAATAGATCCCCGCATCCAGATGTTTGATGTCAACAACAACCTGATCACTGTCAGCTGCCAGTGACTGGATCAACTGTCCGCTGATATCGGTTATTGAAATATGGCTGATGTTCTGATCCGACTCAATCGTAACCTGATTCCGAGCAGGGTTTGGATAGATGTTCACGTTGAATGTTTGAAGTCCATCCAGCCCTGTGTCGTCTACAAACAAAACAACCTGTAACATCATATCATGGTCGGTGACCTCAACGCTGCCATGAGCCGGGAAATACATCTCCTTTTCGATGGTGTAATCATAGGTTCCTGGAACCATCTCGGGGAATAAATAGTGTCCTGATTCGTATCCGTTACCGTTTAAAGTAATTGTTGCACCGGTGATTGGATCCCCAAATTCTGTAATCGGCTCAAAAGCCAATTGATATACGATTAGATCAAGAACCACGTCTTCAGTCCAGTTGTCGGATTCAACAGTAATTGTGCCGCTCACAGTATGATAACCCTCTTTTGCGACGATGTATTCGTATGTGCCGTTGATGATTTCAGGGAAAGTATATTCTCCTGATTCGTTTGTATGATCGTCGAGGGTGATAGTCGCACCGTGCAGTTCTGTTCCGTCCTGGTCAAAAACATTAAAGTCCACGGAGTACCTTTCCCAAGTAAGAACAACCGGTTCCATAATGTTGTCATCAACAACTTCAACCTCCCCTTCAAAAAGCTCATAACCCTCTTTTTCAACAGTGAAGTTGTAGCTGCCTGGTTCAACCTGGTTGTAAAAGTACATGCCGGGAATCACCTCAATGCCTGATTTGTTGTCCATTGTAACGGTTGCACCGCTAACAGCATCCCCATTTTCATCTTCAACATCGAAAATGACCTCATAAAAAGCACCAATCCCTTCAAGGATTACATCATCGATGTTCCAGTCCCAGATGTTAAAGGAGTTTCCGTCCCAGCGAAATGCAAACTGGATGGTTTCAGTTCCCGGGTCCAGGTCAATTGTAAAATCTTCATGGACCGGGCCATAGTTTGCCGAGCCATCATTAAAGGACATCAGTTCCGTCCAGTTTTGTCCCTGGTCAGTTGTATACAATACAGCTATTTCACCTGCGACTGAGCCGTAGTTCCTCAGGTATTGTCTGAAGCTAAACTCAAGCATGTTGTATCCGGCAATATCCACCTCATGGGTCATTAACTTGGAAACTGCTGTAAATGAGGGGCTCCAGTTGAGTCTCATTTGAGGTGCTTCGCCGCCGGCCGTTTCGGAGTCATGTACCCCCCAGTTCGACTCGCCGGGTCCGTCGATGAACCATCCCATTGGAAGTTCACCGGTTGGAATCTCAAAAGGTTCATAGATCAGCAGCCCTTCGGCGCCAAGTGTTGCCAAATTGGAGGTGCCTGTACCCCCTTCGCCGACGTGGTTAAATACAGTTACCTCATAATAGTAGTTGCCGATACCCGGAACATCGTTATCAAAAAGAACGGTTTCAGTTATTTCGGAGGCCACTTCATCTCCGCCCGGAAAGCGATGTATTGTATACGTAAGGTTGGACCCATCGAAAAAGCCATTGTTCAAACCCGTTTGGGGGGCTTCCCAGATAAGTATGGCATTGTCGCCGGCAGCGCTGAGGTTTACATTTTCCGGTTGCGCGGGTATGTCATGACCGATGTATGTGCTGCCACTTGCTGCCAGTCCTTCACCGGCTTGGTTTGCGCCCCGGATTACATACATGTAGGAACCGTCGGCATCCATGCTGGTATCGGTATAACTTACTTCTTCTCCTATGGTGGGGTTGAGTATATTGTGAATCAGCTCTTCACCCCTGAAAATCTTTATCGTGTCGAGTTCGGTGAGTGGTTCACCGGAGGCTGTTTCAATCGGGTTGGTCCAGCTGATCTCTGCAGAGAGTGCTCCTTCCGGATCTGCGGTAAGCGACAGGTTTGTGGGTGCTGCCGGAGCATCCGGATCAGCCATGTTAAACAAAGTTTCGTTAAGGGCGGCAAATGCGTTCACCCTTCCGGTTCCGAGCTGACCAACGTAACCGGAGTTGCTGCCGTCTACGTCGTCGGTTGTTGTAATGAGCATATTTTTGATCTCTTCTGAAT
>SKTA01000057.1 GCA_007122745.1 Bacteroidales bacterium | reverse complement strand
TAAAAGACTTGTCCTTAACAGCCTGACTGATCTTAACAAGATCCTGATAAACTATCCTTCCTGCTCCCATATTCAGATGTCCCACCTCGGAATTTCCCATCTGGCCATCGGGCAACCCGACATCTTCACCGGAGGTTTTGAGCAAGGTATTCGGCGTATTTTTATATAAACTTTCAGTAAAAGGCACATTGGCCTGATGGATGATATCGGAATTGTCTGCATTGCCTTTCCCCCATCCATCAAGTATGATCAGCATCAATTTCTTTTTTTCCACTATAAAATAGTTTTAGCATGAATAAATTAACCTAGAGGGGTTTTCTGCTTACCGGCATTGTCATGCACCGGGCACCGCCACCTCCCCTGGGAAGCTCGGATCCCTCTATTGTAACAACGTAGCGGTCGAAGTTGTTGAGTGACACCCTGTCTTTTATAACATCTTTTGCCCTCAATATGGCAAAGCCCTCTTTATCCATAGCATTGAGCGTATGAACGTTCCTTGCATACCCGATCACGCGTCCCGGCCCCAGAGCGAAAAAGTTGGCGCCACTGTGCCATTGTTCCCGCTCCTGTTGCCACTGGTCATCATTCCCGCCACACAACACGGGCTTTAGATCCATCCCCAGCTTCTGCAATACATCCGGCAAATTCTTCACTTCACGGATGAACTTGACTTTGCCACCCTCCGCATAAATATGCACGGTCTGGTACTTGTTCATCTTCATAATGATGGGTTCATATATCATGCAAACGTCCCTGTCAAGCAGGGTGAAAACCATATCCAGGTGAATGAAGGATTCCGGGGTCAATGGAAGCTCCTGAACGATGATATGTTGTTTTTCGTTCTTTTTCTTGAGGTTTTCAAGAATAAAATCAACCCCCTGGGAAGTGGTTCTGGATCCAATCCCGCAAAGAATAATATCTTCACGTGCGATCAGCACATCCCCACCTTCTATGGCTATCGATGTGTCCCATTTTTTTTCCATGTTTGGGTTGATTGTTTTTGTATTGAAAGACGGATGAAAGTCAAAAATGGCTTCCATGATCAGGCTTTCCCTCAAACGCACCGGTGAAGCCATGGAACCCACAAACACGTTGTCATAAACAGATATGGCTGCATCTCTGGTGAAAAAGAAGTTATGCAGGGGTTTTAATGCAAACCGCTCCTTGCTCAGAAAGTTTGTAAGTGTATTCCTGTGAACCGGAACACCCTCTATCATAGCTTGGGTCAGCGTATTGCTATCCATCGATAAAAGGTAATCGGTAATGCAGCAGGCACCTTCATACAAACAAATTTTTTCAATCAAACCCTGCTTTACTTTTTCGTTTTTCAGGATCTGGGCGAGGAGGTCTTTGATCTCAAAACATTGGGTTACCTTGTCGAGAATGCCCTTAAACTGACTGTATTCCTTTTGAGCAACAGCAAGGTTGAGGATGTCACTGTATAATGCCCTTTCGGCATTTTCCGGCGTCATATTTTCGACCTCCTGGCCGGGGGAATGGATCATTACGCCTTCCAGTTCACCAATTTCGGAATAAATTTGGGTAGGTATCTTTGTTTGCATGATTGAATTATTATAATTGATGAAGAGGTATCTGATCAGAAGTGCAAAAATAGCAAATTAAACGCAGGGCGTGACAGCCATTTTATGTAATTTTGGTCTGAGAAGCAGAAAGTCGGAAGTCAGCTCGAAGCTGGAAGGAAGAAAAAGGCTCGAAGCTCGAAGCTGGAAGGAAGAAGAAAGAAAAACGCTAAACATCTAAACAACTAAACTTCTAAACGACTAAACCTTTATAAGATAAACCTCATGCGTATTTTATTATTAGGTAGTGGCGGACGCGAACATGCGATGGCCTGGAAAATATCACAAAGCCCCCTCTGTTCCGAACTATTCATCGCGCCAGGCAATGCCGGTACTGCCCTCTGCGGAACCAATACCGAACTCGACATCATGAACTTTAATGATGTGGCTTCGTTTGCAAAAAACAAAAAGATCGACATGCTTGTTGTCGGTCCTGAAGCCCCACTTGTAAAAGGGATAGCGGATCATTTCAAAAATAAGGCAGACTTAAGGCACATCCATTTTATGGGACCTGAAGCAGCGGGCGCCCGACTAGAGGGAAGCAAGGCATTTGCCAAAACCTTCATGGAAAAACATGATATCCCGACAGCGGCATACCGCTCTTTCACAGCAAAGCAATTAAAAGAAGCCATTGATTTCATCGAACACGGCAAGCCTCCTTTCGTTATAAAAGCCGATGGTCTCGCTGCCGGCAAAGGGGTGGTGATCACCAATAGTAAGAAGGAGGCTCATACTGTTTTACACAGCATGCTTGAAGAAAGACTTTTTGGAGAAGCTTCAAGCACCGTAGTGGTTGAAGAATTTCTGGAAGGGGAAGAACTCTCTGTGTTTGTCGCTACCGACGGTCAGACCTATTGCATGCTTCCAACTGCCAAAGACTACAAACGTGTCGGCGAAAATGACACGGGTCCTAACACGGGCGGGATGGGCGCCGTAAGTCCGGTGCCAATGGCTGATAAAAATCTGATGCAACTGATTGGAGACCGGGTTGTCATTCCAACGATCAATGGATTACAATCTGATGGTATCCCCTATTGCGGTTTTATTTTTTTTGGTTTGATGATTGTGAGCGGGAATCCTTATGTGATCGAATACAATGTGAGACTTGGTGATCCGGAAACAGAAGTAATCATTCCACGGCTGCGCTCAGACCTTGTCAAGTTGATGCTTGATTGCTGCACAGGGAACCTGGCACGCCATCGCGCAGAGATTTCTCCTCAAACAGCAGTTACGGTAATGCTATGCAGTGGCGGTTATCCCGGATCTTATCAAAAAGGGTACACGGTCAGCATACCGGAGGGATCGGGTAATGGCCAGCTTTTCCTGGCCGGAGTGAAGCAAACGGATAACCGACTGATTACCAATGGTGGACGGGTTGTGGCCGTTACCGCACTGGCCAACAATGTGAAACAAGCCGTTTCTGATGCCTACACGCAAGCAAAAAGAGTAGATTTTGATAATATGTATTATCGGAAAGACATTGGCAAAAACATTTAATTTGGTAAGCTAAAAAGCCTATGCTGGTTCGTTTGTTTAAAAAAGCATCCTGGTATGCCCCAATTATCCTGATCTCCCTGGCAGCATTTTTGTGGTTTGACCTGTTTTTCAAGCCACCTGATTTGGATTTTTCTGATTGCAGTGCACCCCTTTTTAACCTGCTCGGAGGGTATTGGAGCCGATTTCCGCTGGGCGCATCGATTTTCGCCCTCATCCTGCTATTGATCCAGGCTTTTTACATCAATTACGTGGCAACCTCCAATGCTTTTACCGAACGCTACTCTGCACTTCCCGGTCTGATATACATACTCCTCATGAGCAGCTCACCGTCCATGATCAGCTTGAACCCAATCTTACTGGCCAATCTTTTCCTGATACCAGCCATGAACAAGCTGATCGATGTTTATGAGGAGGAGTCGATCGCAAAAGAGTTGTTCAACTCCGGATTTCTGATTGGCCTGGCCTCCTTGTTTTATTATCCGGCCATGATTTTGTTTCTTGCCCTGATCGCTTCCGTTTTTGTTTACTATATTGTAAATTCCAGAAGAATATTTGCAGCGCTGCTCGGTCTGATCACACCTTTTGCTTTTATAATGACCTATTTTTTCTTAAGGGACGAACTGTTGCTGTGGTACAGTGATATGGCTATTGTAATTAAACCCTTTCTCATCCTGGAACTGGAAACAACCTTATATCAAAAAATTTTCATCGGAGGATTGGCATTGTTTTCCATACTGGCTTTTTCACATCTGCAATTGGTTTATAAAGCCGCTAAACCGATCCGAACCAGAAAACGCATTACGTTATTATTTTTATTCTTTTTGATTTCCGTCTCCTCCTATCTGTTTTCTTTAAATTTTGCGGAACTCCATTACGGTTTGCTGAACATAACCCTGAGCATTGCTTTAGCTGTCTATTTCTATGATATGCGCTACCGCAAACTGACCGAGATCCTTTTTACAGTATTAATGATTCTTGTTTTAACCGGTAGATTCGCAGGATATTTTTTAAATGGTTAATTATTAATCAAACAACCAAAATGTTTAAATTTGATGGTTGATTTTGAGGAAACCAAACTTAACCGGGAACAAAAGCTCGTTGAGTTAAGATACGAAAAACAAACCGATTATCCATTCTGATGCGCGCCATATTATTTACATTATTCCTCTTGCTCTCTGTTCTTTCGCAAGGCCAGATAAAAAACATTGGCACCCCATCCATTATCAATCATTCACGAATCTCAACCGGGTCAGGGACGCAGAATTGGGACATTACGCAAAGCAGCTCTGGCTTTATGTATTTCGGAAACAATGACGGAATTCTGGAATTTGACGGCACAAACTGGAATATTTACCCGTTACCAAATGCCTCTGTCGTAAGATCCGTGCTGGCCGTAGGAGATACAATTTATGCGGGTGCATTTGACGAAATAGGGTTTTTGGCACCTGATAATCAAGGACGCCTCCAGTGGCATTCCCTAAACCACCTTGTTCCGGATAAATATACAAGGTTCTCGGAAATATGGCATATTTATGCAACATCCGATCGTATAATTTTTCAATCGTTTCTTTACATTTTTATTTACGAAAACAATCAAATCAGAGTTATTGAACCGCCTAGCGACCTGAGTCTGATGCATGATGCCAATGATCGTTTGTATGTGGCCGACAAAGAAAATGGGTTTTTCATTTTTAAGGATGACAGTCTGCAACTTCTTAGCAATGATCCGGTATTTTTTCGCAATGAAGTCCGTTTTGTATTGCCTTACAGGCAGAATAAATTATTAATAGGTACGTCAAACGAAGGGGTGCTGGTTTGGGATGGTTCAAACATACAGCCCTGGGATGTGAACATAAACAAGCAGCTTGTGCGGGATAATCTGTATTCCGGGATACAGCTCAGTGACGGTGATTTTGCTTTCGGCACCATTAGTAATGGATTGTTTGTTACCAAGAAAGATGGTGACCTGCT
>SKTA01000247.1 GCA_007122745.1 Bacteroidales bacterium | reverse complement strand
CCGATTTTGGTGCGCTCACCATCACCAGTGTCGCTTTTACATTTATTGGGATCCCGTCGCTGGTATACCTTTTTGCCGCTTCTGATTTTGTAAGCATCATGAAATCAGATCCTGATGCCTGGACAAACCTCGGATATATTGCCATTTTGGCAATTATGGGAACTGCAGTGGCAATGATCATTCATAACTGGCTGATCAAGCAAACTTCTGCTTTGTTCACCTCTACGGTAACCTATATGATGCCAATCATATCGATCATGTGGGGTATTGCCGATGGTGAAAGCTTCCTGTTTGCATACCTTTTCTGGATCTGCCTGACCCTTATCGGCGTTTACCTCGCCAACCGCAAGAAAAAGCAGTCATTGAAATAAACAGGTCAAGCCCTGTGTCTACAAATCTTAATCTTTTTTTCACCAATTACTTGCACCTTTATTTATTTTATTTATCTTTGCACCCCAATTAATGAGTAAGATATTTAATACCAGACAGAAATGTACGCAATCGTTGAAATAGGCGGTCATCAGTATAAGATTGAAAAAGACCAGAAATTATTTGTAAACAGAATGGATGATGAGGCGGGCAGTGCGCTGGAGTTTGATCAGGTATTGTTGCTGGCCGATGGTGAAGACATCAAGGTAGGTGCACCTGTTGTTGAAGGCATTAAGGTGAAAGCCAAGGTTCTTGAGCATGTAAAAGCCGACAAAATCATCGTTTTCAAAAAGAAAAGAAGAAAAGGTTACCAAAAGATGAACGGTCACCGTCAACCAATGACACAAATACAGATTGAAGAAATATCTGCATAATCGAATTTTCAATAGCAAAAAATAAAATATCATGGCACATAAGAAAGGAGTTGGTAGTTCACGTAACGGACGCGAATCACACAGCAAACGCCTTGGTGTAAAAATCTTTGGCGGATCCATGGCGGTTGCCGGAAATATCATTGTGAGACAACGCGGCACCAGGCATTATCCCGGTGTAAACGTCGGAATGGGTAAGGATCACACACTTTATGCCCTCTGCGACGGCAAGGTGGTTTTCAGAAAAAGGCTCGGTAACAAGTCTTATGTTTATGTTGAACCTGTTGTTGAGGAGACAGCAAAAGTGGAAGCAACACCAGAGAAACCAATCAAGGAAACACCTGAAGCCAAAACACCAGAGAAAGAGGTTGAAAAGGTTGAAGCAGCTGCCGAAGTAACTGCTGAAGCAAGCGACCCATCCAAACCACCCGCTGAATAATAATATCGGGCAAAATATGATATGTATTCTATAATCCTGCTCCGGCAGGATTTTTTGTTTCTTATTTTTTTTATTTTTGATGTTTGATTTTTTTTCATAGATCTATACCGGTAAAATGATTGATATACAACAAATTCGCGATCATAGTGATGAGGTGATAAAGCGCCTCAGGGTAAGGAACATGGACGCTGCAGAGTTGGTTAACAGCCTTAAAATCCTGGACGAAACCAAACGGCAGTTACAAAAAAAGCTTGATGACACCCTTGCTGAGGCAAATGCCCTCGCCAAACAGATTGGCGTGCTTTTTAAAGCCGGCAAAGGAGCAGATGCCGAGTCTTTAAAGGAAAAATCGGCCATGCTCAAAAAGCTGGCGAAAGAACTGCAGGAACAACTTGATGACACCAACAAAAATTTTCAGGAATTTATCGTTCGCTTGCCAAACCTGCCACACCCTTCAGTGCCTGCGGGCAAATCGGATGCCGACAATGAAGTGGTGCAGGAAGCAGGGAAGGTGAAGAAGGCAGATGAAGGAGCACTTTCTCACTGGGATCTCGCAAAAAAATATGACATCATCGACTTTGAACGGGGTACCAAAATCACCGGTGCCGGGTTTCCGGTATATAAAGGATTGGGAGCCAGGATTCAGCGCGCACTGATCACATTTTTTCTTGATGAAGCACTGATCGCAGGCTATACCGAGTATCAACCGCCGCTGCTGGTTAATGAGGATAGCGCCTTTGGCACCGGACAGCTTCCCGACAAGGATGGCCAGATGTACCATGTGCCTTCAGATAATCTTTACCTGATCCCGACATCGGAAGTCCCGATTACAAACCTTTTCCGGGATACCATCCTTCAGGAGGATGAATTGCCGGTAAAATGCACAGCCTATTCAGTGTGCTTTCGACGTGAAGCCGGATCTTATGGTAAGGATGTGCGGGGCCTGAACCGCTTACATCAGTTCGACAAAGTGGAAATTGTACAGGTTACCAAGCCTGAGCTCAGCTATAAGGCACTTGATGAAATGGTGGCGCATGTTTCCGTTTTATTAAAAAAACTTGAACTCCCTTACAGGATAACCCGTCTTTGTGGCGGTGATCTGGGTTTTGCAGCTGCTCTCACATACGACATGGAGGTCTGGTCTGCGGCCCAGGGTAGGTGGCTGGAGGTGAGCTCCATCTCCAATTTTGAAGCTTACCAGTCAAACCGCCTGAGACTGCGATATAAAACATCCGAAGGGAAAAACCGTCTCGCCCATACGCTCAATGGCAGCGCGTTGGCACTGCCGCGAATCCTTGCTGCACTGCTTGAAAACAACCAGTGTGAAGAGGGGATCTATATCCCCAAGGCACTTCAGGCCTACACCGGGTTTCGCTACATCCAGTAAAGGGCAGAGCATCTGAAAAATGATGCCTGCAAACCTGACCTTACAATTAAAACAAAATGCAAGCATTATACGTTCTACATTCAATGAAAAGACAGCATCATAATTTTTCTTTTGATCTGAGAAAGTTTTTGTTCAGCAATTTGCTGATTTTATTCATGATGTCAGGAGCTTTTGCCGACAGTACGGATGAGATGCTCGCCAATCAGTATTTCAGGGATGGACAATACGAGCAGGCTCTGGCATTGTATGAAGAGATCTTTCAGGAGAACCGGTCTCCCGTCATTTATAATAATTATCTCGAGAGTTTGCTGCGTACCGAATCTTTCAGGCGTGCAGAGCGGCTGATCAGTCAGTTGATTGATGAGCACCCCGGAGAGATCCGCTACCAGGTTGACCTTGGATATGTTTATGGGCGTGGAGGAAATGCCAGGCGTGAACGACGCCACATGGATGCACTGATCAGTGACTTGCAAGCAAATCAGCGCCAGGTCATTGACCTCGCCCTCGCTTTTGAAGTGCGTGGTTACATTGAAAGGGCATTGGAAACCTATTTGCGGGGTAGGGAGTTGCTTAGTGCGGATCAACCATTGCACCTGCGCATCGCTGAAATTCATGAAAGCAAGGGTAACTATGACGCCATGATGCGGGAGTACCTGGATTATATGGATAAGCACCCGAATGAAGTGGAGCGCGTGAGGGGAATGTTGCAGGATGCCCTCTCAAACGATCCGGGACATGAACGTAATGATGCATTGCGCCGTTTGCTGCTTATGCTTACACAACGTGAACCCGACAACATAATGTATGCAGAAATGCTCCTGTGGTTGTCGGTCCAGCAACAAGATTTTCGCATTGCTCTGATGCAGGCAAGGGCCCTGGATCGCCGCTTGCGACAGGAGGGGAAACAGGTGCTTGAAGTGGCCGAGCTGAGTGTGCGAAACCGTAACTACCCAATCGCCCGGGAAGCCTATCAGTACATACTCAATCTGGGCGTTGACAACCGTAACTATATGAATGCCCTGGTGGGTTATCTGAATGTGCGCTTCCTTTCGGTAACGGAAGATTATGATTTTGAACTTGAGGATCTGATTGACATTGAACAGGAATATATCCGGGCGATTGAGGAAATTGGCATACGTGCAAATACCGTGCAGCTTGTAAGAAACCTGGCCAACCTGCAGGCATTCTATCTCGGCAAAACCGATGAAGCCATTGAACTGCTTCAAAACATCATCGACATGCGTGGTATATCCAATCGCGTTAAGGGAGCCTGCCAGGTTGAACTGGCCGATATTCTTTTGTATACCGGAGAGGTGTGGGATGCCACCCTGCTTTATGCGCAGGTTGACCGCATGTTTCGTGACGACCCCCTGGCCCACGAAGCGAAATTTAAAAATGCAAGATTATCCTATTTTATTGGAGAATTTGACTGGGCCAAAGCACAGCTGGATATCCTGAAGGCGGGCACGTCTCGACTGATCGCGAACGATGCCATGCGTTTGTCTTTAAGGATTCAGGATAACATTGGCCAGGATGACAATACGGAACCGCTAAAGATGTTTGCCCGCGCAGAGCAACATATTTTTATGAACCGTTTTGATGAGGCCATCGAAATTCTGGACTCCATTGCAATGCGTTTCCCGGGTCATCAGATCAATGATGACATACTTTTTGCCCATGCAGAGATCATGTATCAGACCAATGACTATGTTGCAGCAGACAGTCTGCTGGCACAGATTGTGAAGACGTATCCCCATGGTGTTCTTGCCGATGAAGCACTGTTCAGAAGAGCAGATTTGCAACAGCATTATTTTCAGCAAAATGATTTGGCAATGTCCCTCTATCAGGACCTTATGCTCAACTACTCCGGTAGCGTTCATGTCATTACTGCACGTAACCGTTTCCGTACCCTGCGGGGAGATGTGATCAATTAATCAAACTTTTGTGGCGCATTATGTACAGGCAAAAAAAGCGTTGGGACAGCATTTCCTTGCTGATCCAAATATTGCTTTTAAAATAGCAAATAGCCTCACAGCCTCAGCAGGATTGGAGCATGTGCTCGAAATCGGACCCGGAACAGGAATGCTTACCCGCTTTCTGCTGGACCAAAAGGGATTAAAATGGCATGGCATCGAACTGGACAGGGATTCTGTAAAATACTTGCAGGAAGCATACCCTGATTTGAAAGAACAAATCATCCATGGTGATTTCCTGAAATTTAGTCCTGAAACATACTTTGGTATGAACTCTTTTGCCATTATTGGTAATTTTCCTTACAATATTTCTACGCAGATTCTGTTTCACGTATTGAGAATGCGCGATAAAGTTCCTGAGGTTGTGGGAATGTTTCAGAAAGAGGTGGCCCGAAGGATAGCTGCTCCACCGGGGAATAAAGAGTATGGGATCCTTAGTGTATTGATGCAGGCATTTTATG
>SKTA01000200.1 GCA_007122745.1 Bacteroidales bacterium | reverse complement strand
GTGCTTTCATTCTGCGTTGATAAACCGAATCGGTAAAAGCCGGTACAAAGCCGGGTGGAAACTGGTGGTTTCTGACAATACTGGTGTCTGTACGCCGATCCATGGCACTGAACACAGCCAGGTTTGCCAGGCTGTCAAGCATGGCTACGATAGGGTCATCCGGTTCAATAACCGGCCGGTCAGATACAACTTCTTCCGCGGCACCCTCGGGTGGCGGAGGAGGAGGTTGTGCTTCCAGGGAGCCTCCGGGAATGGAGGCAATCAAAATCATCAATAAAACAAATAACAGGCATAACGTTTTTTGAGTCAATCGGCTATTCATTCTTTTTATCATCCTTCTTTTCATCCTCATTATCCTCTTTCTGTGCATTTTTGAATTCTTTCATCCCTTTTCCCAATCCGCGCATAAGCTCGGGAATCTTTCGTCCGCCAAAAAGCAAAAGGATTACCAATAAAATGATGATGATCTCTGTAGGTCCCGGAGAAAACAAAAAAATTTGGTTCATATCTTAGTTTTTGAGTTATTATCTGAACTTTTTAAATTATTAAAGGCCTGCTTTACAGAAGTTTGTTTTGTGTCGTGGTTTTCACGAATATTATAAGACAAACCTACGTGATTTTTTTCAATTATCAGTTATGGACACGCAAAAAGACCGGCAACTTATTGTTGTCTGGCAATCCAGGAGGCAGGATTCTGTTTGTCGTTGCCCTTCCATATTTCCAGGTGGAGGTTTGTTTTAGCTTCCCTTTGGTTGGTACCAACAACCCCCAGCTCCTCTCTTACGCCCACGTGCTGCCCTTCTGCCACAAAAATTTCGTTAAGATTTGAATAGACACTCAAATATTCTCCGTGCCGGATAATCACAGCATAAAACCCTCCGGGAACACTGATAACCCTTGACACACGTCCGTCAAAAATTGCCCTTGCCATGGCCCCTTCTGATGTGCTGATATCAATTCCGTTGTTTGAAATGGTGATTCCGGGCAATACAGGATGGGGTTGCTCTCCGAAGTGGCTGGTGATCACCCCCCGTTCAAGCGGCCAGGGTAACTTTCCCCTGTTGCCGGCAAAATTGTCTGACAGCAGCTGTTCCTCAGGAGTAAGGGCAAACATGTCTGTAGTTACCCTTCCCTCTGCCTCAGCTCTTTCCTGTGCCCGGCGCCGCTCCTCCTCAATTACCCGCCGGATGGCATCCTGAAGCTCCCGCGCTGCTTGCTGATGTTCTTGCAGTTGGCCCATTAGTTGTTCCTCCCTGGACTTTAAATCAGAGACGGTGCGTTCCTGCGACGCTTTTTCCACAGTAAGCTCACGCACCTCGTCGCGCTGACGGGCAAGAAGTGCTTGCTGATGGTTGCGCTCCTGTTCCAGGTTGGCAAGCTGCTCATTCATGCGGAGGTTTGTCTCTTCGATTTTTTCCGCCTGCATGCGTCGATGTTTTCCGTATTGTTGCAGATAACGCACCCGAAGGTATGCCTGGTTAAAGTTTTCAGAGGAGAAAATGAACATCATGCGTTGGGTGGCATCCCGGTTGCGTGCTGCCAGACGAATCATCTCAGCATAGGAAGCTTTTAACTCCTCCAGGTCACTCTCAAGTAGTGCTATCGACTGGGTTAAGGAAGAGATGCGCCTGTTGATGATGCGGATCTCATTCTGGATGGTTCCAAGCAATTGTTCCCTGCGACTGATCTGGCTGTTTAGCATCACCAGCTGACCCATGCTTACCTCTGCTGTGCGCTGCGTTTCCATAAGCAGCTCGTTGGTAAGCCGGATCTCCCGCTCCAGGTTCTGCTTGTCGCGCTCCAGCTCTTCACGTGTTTGGCCGGTTGCTTCACAAATAAACAAAAGCAACACGTAAAGCCCGGTCAATAAAAAAACGAAACGTTTCATCTTTATAAACAAATCCTTATAAATCAAAACAAAAAATAAAAAACAAAGAACAAAGAACAATGAACAACTAAAACCGTATTTGCCTGTAATGATTCGGAATGGTAAATGCAAAAGAACGTTCTTCGTTCAAAACAATCCTGCTAAACCGTAAATTTACACCGGCTTGTCCACCCGCATCTGAAAATATCATTGATATTTCCTGGGGGATAAACTGTTCTTCAACACGTGAAAAACTATGGTATTTCACTTGAAGACTTCTTTGTGGCGCCGTTTCGTGTAAAAGGTTTTCCGTGATTCGATAACTTTCGCCGCTAACAATCAATCTGTGTTGGAAACGATGGTTGCCAACGTTGTTTGCCGGGTAACGGTTCGCAGCAAAAAGGATTACGTTTCCGTTATCTTGTGAAGCATTAAACCCCCCGCCGGAAAAGTGGCTAAAGTCATTGCCCACCAACAGCGCCTGTAACATTTTAAAATCCAGGTAAGTTCCGAACATTCTGTTCAGAAGCTCCATGTTTCCTGCATAAAAAGTGTTGTCGAGCCGATTCACCATTTTAACCGTATCGGGTGTGATAAGAAGGCGCGCTATCTCAATCCCCAGCAACGGTGCAACGGAAACAAAGATGGCCGAATCACTCCTTATGCGCAATGTGCCGCTGACGTTGTAGTCAATACCCTCTATGGTTGCAGAACCTGAGAATCGCGTGTTCAGGAACCTGAACGTAGTTTCGTTCTGTTTCATTCCCGCAAGGGTTTCCTGAAGGGTATGTCTTGATGGATCGGGGGCAACGGCTTCCCGGATTGGACCGCATGCACTGAGAATGATCAAAACAACAAACAAAACAGGCGTTATAAACTGATTTAAACGCTTCACGTTAACATTGTTTTGAATGGATGCCACTTTTGGGGTTGCCTGCATGCACATTGCTTTGTTTATTCATACAACGTGTTATCTTTTATTTTCTTGTGAAGCAGGTCAGATCCCTCTCCTGCTTCATTTGCCTTGATCCAGTAATTCAGGGCCTTTTCCCTGTCTCCAAGTTTATACAACACGTCACCATAATGTTCAAGAATGGCACCACTTGGTTCTTCTGACGTTTCCAGTGCCTTCCGGATCCAGTATTCTGCGTCCTCATAGGCACCCATCTGGTATTTGATCCAACCATAGGTGTCTTGAAAAGCGGCATTGGAGGGATTGATCTGATTGGCTTTTTCCGACATGGCCAGAGCCTCTTCCAGCCTCTCTCCACGGAGAGCCAGGTGGTAGCTGTAATTATTCAGGGCGGTGGCGTTTTCAGGGTTTTTCTCAATGGCTTGCTGATAATAACGGTCTGATTCTTCGTGCAAGTCGAGATAATGGTATACATCTCCAAGCATGGTGATGAAGTCCTGTTCCAGGTCCTCATCTGCAATTGTGATTGATAGTCCATATTCCAGGGAAGAGGCTGCTGACTCATAATCCTTTAGTTGCATGTTTGCCAACCCGTTGAACAAAAACAAAATCGGTTGTTCAAAGAAATAATCCAGAGCCATTTCAGAGTGCTTTAACATTTTCTGGTATTCACCCAACTGCAGATCAAGACTAAGGATCTGTTGCCATAGGTCGAGTTTTGATGGATCCAGTTGCGCGCCTTTCAGGTATTGTGTTCGGGCCTCTTCAAGCTGGTCGTTGCGGTTCAGGATGTCTCCGTAAACAAAGTAGGCCTCCGGGTCGTCAGGATGTGTTTCGATGATCATCCGGGTCAGCTCTTTTGCTTTTTCAATGTGCACCGCTTCATCCTGTTCGTCGGCCAGAAACAGAAACACAAATACAATCCGGATTTTGGATTCTATCTCCATTTCCCGGCTGTCAAAACTTTCTTTGAGATATATAAATGCCGTTTCAGTATCTTGTCGTTTCAGGTAATAATCTGCAAGCAATAAACGGGGCATGTGGCTGTCGGGCATCAGCTCGAGCAGGTTCTTGTAGATGTTTTTGGCCTTTTCTTCCTGTCCTGTTTCCATGTAAAGTTCTCCGAGAAGCTCATAAAAAAGCCCCTCTTCAGGAAAGAAGCGGATCATCTTTTCAGCCTCTGTAATTGCTTGATCAAGCATCCCAAGGTGGATGTAAAGTTGTTGTTTTTGAATGCTTAACTCTTCAGAAAACCCCTGAATGTTTTCAATGTGGTCGATTACCCGGATTGCATCTTCGAAGCGTTCGGTATACATGTATATGTCGAGTAGCTTCCTTTGATGGAGTATGTTGTCAGGTTCTTTTCTGGCAAGCTGTTCATGTATTTTGGTTGCTTTTTCAACCTGCTCCTTGAGGATATGAATATCAGCGATCAACAGCTGATAATATGGGTTTTCCGGATCGATGTCTGCCGCTGTCTGCACTTGTTCCATGGCGCCCTGGTAATCGCCGCTTCTCACGTAAATTTTTGCCAGTTCAAAAAATACGGCATCGTTGTTTGGGTCTGTTTTTGCGGCCTCCTGGAAGAGTGCGGCAGCCTGTGTCCAGTTGCCGAGCATTTTTTGTTTTGAGGCGTCTATCAGCAGGGCGGTGCTTTTAAGCTGGTCTTTCTCTGACACCTCTTTCCTGGGCGCTCTCTGGTCGCGTTGTGGCACTTTCGTCTGCATCCTGCTGCTGCTGCAGGCTCCCATGAGTATCAGGAGAACGATGATCGTGATATGTTTTATTTGTTTCATTTTATGATGGTCTGGTTACTTTGTTCCTGTATGACCGAATCCTCCGGCTCCACGTGTTGTTTCGCTCAATTTACTTACAGAAACAAGTTTTGCCCGTTCATGTTTGGAAATGATCATTTGCGCAATGCGATCGCCATGGTGAACAACATAGTCTTCATTGCTCAGGTTCACGAGGATCACTTTAATCTCTCCCCTGTAGTCGGCATCAATGGTGCCGGGTGTGTTGAGTACGGTAATTCCTTTTTTTGCGGCAAGGCCACTGCGGGGCCTGATTTGCGCTTCATGGCCCGGTGGCAGTTCGATAAACAGGCCTGTGCCGACAAGTGTTCGTTCAAGGGGTTTGATTGTAACCGGTTTTGCAAGCACCGCACGGATGTCCATTCCGGCCGAAAAAGCGGTTTCATATGCCGGCAGCGGATTGTCGGAACGGTTAACTATTTTAATTTCCATGATGATATTTAAATGTTCCTGCAAAGTTAGTGAAAACGACGACATCATC
>SKTA01000111.1 GCA_007122745.1 Bacteroidales bacterium | reverse complement strand
GCGATGATGACAATGGCGATGACGACAATGGCGATGATGATGATGATGATGGTGATGAAACAAACATCCGTAAAATTGGATCAGGGATCCTTGCCGAAAGCTTTCGTGTTTTCCCCAATCCTGCAACCGACATTGCTTTGATCGAATTCACCGTAAAAATTCAGGATGATTACCGGTTGGAGATCATAGACATGGCCGGCGCATTGATCCGCATGGTAAATATCCCTGCCTGGTACACAGGCGAATATTCGGTAGCCGTAAATGCAGCGGAGATGGATTCCGGCACGTATGTCATTCGCCTGAGCGGCAGCCTTGGATCACAGAGTGTGCGCCTGATTATTCCATAATCCGAATGCTAAAAAATGGGGCAAAGGAAAAAGATCGCTTTTAACACCCTGGGATGTAAGCTGAATTTCAGTGAAACGGATGCCATTAGCCGACAATTTGATGCCGGCGGATATGATATTGTTTCTTTCAAAAACACTGCAGATATTTATGTGATCAACTCCTGCACGGTTACAAAAAATGCAGAAAAGCGTTGCAAAACCTTGATCAGGCAGGCAATGAAAAACAATCCGGAAGCACACGTGGCTGTCATCGGTTGTTATTCACAGATCAATCCCAAAGAGCTGCTGGCTGTTCCGGGAGTTTCAATGGTGCTGGGAAACTCTGAAAAGTTTAACCTGTTTGATCATCTGAAAAATATTGGACAAAACAGATCGGACAAAGACTTTACTCAACCTGCCCGAGAAAAGCTTGATACCTTTATGCCAAGTTTTTCTACCGGCGGGCGCACTCGTTCATTTTTCAAGATCCAGGATGGTTGCGATTACAAATGTGCATACTGCACCATCCCTTTGGCACGTGGAAAAAGCCGCAGCAACACAATTGCCGAAACAATCAGAACCGCTCAGAAGATCGCCGGCACCAACATGAAAGAGGTTGTGCTCACAGGAGTCAACATTGGTGATTTTGGCAAACCACACGGGGAAAGTTTTGCAAACCTGCTGCACGAGCTGGTCAGGATAGATGGAATAGAACGGATTCGCCTGTCCTCTGTTGAACCCGATCTGCTGAACGACGAGATCATTCAGCTTGTGAGGAATGAAGACAAGCTGATGCCCCACTTCCATATCCCATTGCAGTCGGGTAGCGACACCATTCTCAAAGCCATGGGCCGTCGATACAGCACGGCTGTTTTCAGCGACAGGGTGAAACAAATCCGGGAACTGATCCCGCACGCCTGCATTGCTGCAGACCTGATCGTAGGTTACCCGGATGAAACGGAAGCTTGCTTTGAAGAATCCTATCAATTCATCAAAAAACAAGACATCTCTTACATACACGTATTTACATACAGTGAAAGGGAAAATACGCGTGCCCTGAACTCCGGACAAACGGTACATCCATCGGAGCGCAAAAAGCGATCGAAACAAATACAACTTCTGAGCGCTGAGAAAAAGAAGCAGTTTTTGCTTTCAAACCGTGGTCTTGAGACCAATGTACTTTGGGAACGGGATGCGCGAGATGGATTTATGTTTGGTTTTACCGATAACTATATCAAAGTCAAAACCAAATTCGATGCGGAGCGTGTAAATTCCATCCAAAAGATAACTTTGAACAAGCTGGACAAGCATAACGTTTATCAGGTATGAAAACAGAATACAGACAAATTTGCCAGGTAGTTTGCGATGTGGCAAGGGACGCCGGTGCATTCATCCGTGCTGAATTACCCTTGCTGAGTGCATCGGACATTGAAAGCAAGGGGTTACACAGCTATGTAACCCATGTAGACACGACTACGGAAAGAAGGATCGTCAAAGCCCTAGAAGAGATCCTGCCGGAAGCAGGATTCATTGTTGAAGAGGAGAGCATTGACAAAAAGGGGTACGACCATAAATGGATTGTTGACCCGCTGGATGGCACCACGAATTTCATACATGGTGTCCCCTGTTTCAGCGTTTCGATTGCATTGATGCACAAAAACGAACTGGTTCTTGGTGTTGTTTATGAGGTGATGCAGGATGAGTGTTTTTATGCATGGAAAGGTGGAGGTGCTTATCTGAACGGCAATCTCATCAGCGTTTCCAAAACCGGGACTTTAAAGGAAGCATTGCTGGCCACCGGTTTTCCTTATTGCAATTACTCTTTTCTGAACCAATACATGGAACTTTTTACCTGGTGTCTTCGCAACAGTCATGGAGTTCGTCGCTTCGGAAGTGCTGCGGTTGACCTGGCCTATGTGGCTTGTGGCCGCTTTGATGCATTTTTTGAATATGGGCTCAACGCCTGGGATGTGGCTGCAGGCAGCCTCATTGTGCAGGAGGCCGGTGGAAGCGTTAATGACTTTTCAGGCAATGATGATTATGTGTTTGGGAAAGAAATCCTTGCAACCAACACCGGGGTTCATCCGGAACTTCTCGAAAAAGTGCTTGATTCCTTTGGCAAATAAAGATTTTTGCAGATATGGCAAGCTTTATGTCAGGTTATCTCTTTCGCTTTCTTAAGTGATTACATAGATTGTATTGAAAAAAGACTATTTTTGAAAAGAATCTGTAATCCGGGTTGGATGAACAATTCCGTTTAAGTATGTCTTTAGAGATCATTCTTGTTTTCTCCATACTTGTTGCCTCCCTTGTTCTGTTCTTTACAAACTGGGTGCGCATGGACATTGTGGCTTTGCTGGTGATCGGAACGTTGGCCTTTACGGGGCTTGTCTCCCCCCAGGAAGCTTTGTCGGGTTTCAGCAATCCCGCCGTTGTTACCGTATGGGCGATGTTCATCCTGAGCGCTGCGCTTTACCAGACAGGTATTGCAAAGATCATTGGCAGGCAGATGACCAGACTGGCAGGTAACCACGAAGGAAGAATAATCGCCACGATCATGTTGTCAGCAGGGACTCTGTCAGCTTTCATGAACAATATTGGCGTGGCCGCCCTGATGCTTCCGGTTGTAATGGATATGGCACGTGCCAAAGGGATTTCACCTTCCCGCCTGTTGATGCCACTGGCCATCGGATCCATGCTAGGAGGCCTGACTACCCTCATCGGAACACCGCCGAACCTCCTGATCAGCTATGCCCTCGATGAGGCAGGTCACCAACCTTTCAGACTTTTTGACTACACCCCGATCGGCATTGTGGCTCTGCTTACCGGAACTCTTTTCGTTGTTTTCATAGGAAGACATCTGTTGCCCCGTCGCGAAACGTTAACAAAAACGACAGGAAGACATGCCGATGAACTTTCTGCTTCGTATGCGCTTCAGGAGCAGACATTCATAATAAAAATCAAACCTTCATCCCCACTGAAGGGCAAAACACTGGAGGAAAGCCGTCTGCGTGCCGGCCTTGGACTCAACGTGCTATCCATCATCCGAAATAACATCACCCTGCTTGATCCGGGCCCTACTAGCATCCTGCAAAGCAATGACAAACTTTTTATTCAAGGAAGGGTGGAAGCGATTAAAGCGATGAAAAACTGGGAAGTTTTGCAAGCCGACCATCTGGGGATTAATGTTAAAGAATTGCTCGACAGTGAACTTTATATCTTTGAAGCAAATATTCACCAACAATCGCCCCTGATCGGGAAACGGCTTCAGGATACTGAATTTCGCAAAAGACTTGGGCTGAATGTACTTGCCGTGCGCAAAGGAGATACGGTAAAACGTACTGTTCTGCATGACATTATCCTCGAAAGCGGTGACCTGTTATTGATTCAGGGCCCCATAGAACGTATTGACATTCTTGAAAATGAGAAGCAGATCACAAACATCAGAAAAGTTGACAAAGAAGCTTTAACAGCTTTTTATCATCTGGATGAAGTGCTTTTTATTCTGGATGTAAAAAGTGATGCGGAGCTTTTTCAAAGAGCAGTTACAGAGAGTCAGATCGGCAGTGCATTTGGCCTGACTATCGTAGGTACATTTCATAAAAACAAAGAACTGGAAGCCTATATTCCGGGCACTACTATTGAGGCAGAGGACAGGCTTTTAGTAAAAGGGAGCCTGGAAGATATCCCATTAATACAGGGTCTTAAAGAGATTGAAATTTTGGATGAGCACCCAGATGAACTGCGAAGCATCGAGTCTGATGACATCCAGATTGCCGAAGTGGTTATGGCGCCCAGATCATTGCTGTCGGGCAAAACATTGCGTGAAATCAACTTTAGAAAAAAATACGGTCTGACTGTATTGGCCGTTTGGCGCGAAGGCCGCGCACACCGGACAAATATCCACAATATGCCTTTAAGGTTCGGGGATTCGTTGCTGCTATATGGGAAGCAGGAAAGGCTTGAAATGATAGACGCGGAGGAGGATTTTATCCTGCTCACAGAAATGGTGAAGCGACCGCAACGGACAGGCAAAGCCCTCACTGCAGCTTTCATTATGGCCGGCATCCTTCTGCCAGTGCTGCTTGGTTTGGTTCCGCTTGCCATTGCTTCCATTTCAGGTGTAGCCTTGATGGTGCTGACCGGCTGCCTGCGAATGGAAGAAGCCTACCGGGCGATTGAATGGAGATCTGTATTTCTGATTGCAGGAATGCTTCCCCTGGGGATTGCCATGCAACAGAGCGGGGCTGCCGCTATCCTGGCAAACACCGTTGTTGAGAATCTTGGACAATTTGGCCCCTGGGGTATAATTGCCGGTCTTTACCTGCTCACAGCCACACTGACACTTGCTATACATCCCGCAGCAATTGTTGTTATCATGTCGCCTGTGGCACTTGAGGCAGCTGTTGCATACAACATATCACCCCACACCATGATGATGGCCATTGCAGTATCCGCCGCATCAGTTTTCATGAGTCCGATATCACATGCCGCAAATCTGCTGGTGATGGGACCGGGCGGATACCGGTTTTCTGATTACCTGAGGGTTGGCATTCCGTTAACACTGGTTGTTATGGCTGTGAGCATGCTGCTGTTGCCGATTATCTGGCCACTATAGGTTAAAGGATGATTGGATGACTGGTTGATTGATGTTTAGCGTTTAGCGTAATTAGTAGCTCAATCGATAATTAACAATCATTTTTCGGTAATGATGAAAAAACAAAAATTTCCGCTTGGGTTTTTCCCTACACCCCTGCATCAGTTAAAGAATCTT
>SKTA01000191.1 GCA_007122745.1 Bacteroidales bacterium | reverse complement strand
CTTAAGAATGTCGAACAAGAAGCATTTGACTGGGATATCCTTATCTCGGAGATCATTGAAGTAAGTGATTGTGAGTAAAAAGCAGGTAAACCGATCAAATTAAAAAGAGATGTCATTAACTGATTTTAAAAAAGAGATATTGCAAGGGATCCCTGATGAATTGCCTCCGATAAAACGATTTGATCCTGAGGTGAACCATGCACCCAGGCGCAAGGACATTCTGACACCTGACGAAAAGCGCCTTGCGGTTAAAAATGCACTGAGATATTTTCCTGCGAAGTTTCATAAGGCATTGGCGACCGAGTTTGCGCAAGAGCTGGAAACCTACGGGCGGATTTACATGTATCGGTTCCGTCCGAATTACAAGATCCACGCGCGCAAGCTTGAGGATTTCCCTTACCGGTCGAAACAGGCAGGTGCCATTATGCTGATGTTGAGTAATAACCTGGATTATGCCGTGGCACAGCATCCCCATGAGCTGATCACATACGGTGGCAACGGTGCCGTGTTTCAGAACTGGGCACAGTATCTTCTTTGCATGAAGTATCTTGCGGAAATGACCGACGAACAGACCCTCGTGCTTTACAGCGGACATCCTATGGGTTTGTTCCCTTCTCACCCGGATGCGCCACGCGTGGTGGTGACCAATGGGATGATGATCCCGAATTATTCAAAACCTGACGACTGGGAGCGTTTCAATGCGCTCGGCGTAACGCAATATGGTCAGATGACGGCAGGCTCTTTCATGTATATCGGCCCCCAGGGGATCGTGCACGGTACCACCATTACCGTGCTGAATGCCGGCAGGATAAAGGGTGGTGCCGATCAGGGGCTTGCAGGCAAGGTTTTTGTTTCCAGTGGCCTGGGTGGAATGTCAGGCGCACAGCCTAAGGCTGCAGTGATAGCTGGCGCTATCGGCGTGGTTGCAGAGGTCAACCCCAAGGCTACCCACACCCGCCATAGCCAGGGCTGGGTGGATGAAGTGTATGAAGACCTGGGTCTTTTGATGGATCGTATCCGTGAAGCCAGAAAGAATAAGGAAGCGGTGTCGCTTGCCTATCAGGGAAACATCGTTGACCTCTGGGAGAAGTTTGCTGACAGTGACTTACATATAGAGCTCGGCTCAGATCAGACCTCGCTGCACAATCCGTATGCAGGGGGATATTATCCTGCCGGGTTGAGTTTTGAAGAATCGAATGAGATGATGGTCAGGGATCCGGAAGATTTCCGGAAACAGGTTCAGAAATCACTGATCCGCCATGTGAATGCCGTCAATAAGATGGTTGAAAAGGGAATGTACTTTTGGGATTATGGCAATGCCTTCCTGCTGGAGGCCGGCAGGGCAGGTGCTGACGTGTTCCGAGCTGACAAATCATACAAATATCCATCTTACGTGCAGGACATCATGGGTCCCATGTGCTTTGATTACGGTTTCGGACCTTTCCGCTGGGTTTGTGCTTCTTCCGATCCCGCTGATTTGAAAACGACAGACCGGTTGGCTGCCGAAGTGATCGCCGATATGCTTAAGGAAGCCCCCGGCGAGATCAGGCAACAACTGGAGGATAACCTGTTATGGATTGAGCAGGCACAGGAAAACAAGCTCGTTGTCGGCTCTCAGGCAAGGATCCTTTACGCCGACAGCGAAGGCCGTATTCGCATTGCACGGGCTTTCAACAATGCCATTCGTGAGAAAAAAATCTCCGGTCTGATCATACTTGGCCGCGACCACCACGATGTGAGTGGTACCGACAGTCCTTACAGGGAGACCTCAAATATTTATGACGGCTCACAATTTACTGCTGACATGGCCATCCATAACGTGATTGGAGACAGTTTCAGGGGTGCAACCTGGGTATCCATCCACAACGGTGGAGGTGTTGGCTGGGGTGAGGTGATCAACGGAGGTTTTGGGATGGTGCTGGATGGGTCAGAAGAGGCCGACAGAAGGCTTACACAGATGCTTTTCTGGGACGTTAACAACGGAATAGCCCGCAGGAGCTGGGCGCGAAACAAGGAAGCGGTGTTTGCCATCAAGCGTGCCATGGAGGTGGAACCACGCCTCAAGGTTACACTTCCAAACATTGCCGATGATGAACTGATCGGGGGCTTGTTCAGGGAGTAATAAAGGTTGTTTATAAACACCTGGCAATAAAAACCGGATTCCGATACAGGTTTATTCTAATTCTTTTAACAAGCTCTCAGCTTTGCTTTCATGAATGCTGAGCTCGTTCAGAATCTGTTCGTGTATGACTTCCATCTCCCTTCTGTCAAGCAGATAGCAGTCCAGTGCTTCCCGGAAGGTTTCAAATTCAACCCCATGCTTGCGAAACAGGGCCTGGTAAAACACTTTTACAGAATCATCCAATTCATCAGCGTAAAGGCGTATTTCACGTATGTATCCCTCAAGGAAATACACATCGGTAAGAATCTCAGTCATTTGTTCACGACTCAGGATCTTATCGCAACTATCTTTTCCCGGTGCACGAAAAAAGCCACAAGAGCTAAAAACTGTAATAAGCAAAAGCATTATCAGCTTTTTGGATACAAACGAATGTGTCCTTTCGGTTCTCATCGGATCAAATAAAGAATCATTTATTAATAGGTTTTTTTGTTTAACGATCAAAGCGGAGCGCTTTACCCCTGTATTGCTCATTTATCTTTCCATGATCATAAACGATGTGACCGTTTACAAAAGTATAAAGAACACTGTGATTTAATATGGTGCCTTCAAGTGGGGACCAGCCACATTTGTACAGAATATTATCTTGTTGCACGGTCAATTTCTTTTTTGGATCAATCACAACGAGGTCTGCTGCATAACCTTCCCTTATGAAGCCTCTATCCCTGACATTAAAGCAGGTCGCCGGATTGTGGCACATTAATTCCACGATTTTTGCATAACTGATGTTTTCTTTTTGTGCCAGATCAAGCATGGTGGATAGTGCATGTTGTACCATCGGTGCACCCGAAGGGCATTTGCCATACTTGTTTTCTTTTTCCTGTTCTGTGTGCGGGGCATGGTCGGTGGCCACTACATCAATATATCCCTCTTTGATACCGTTAATTAAGGCCTTTCGATCCGATTCATGCTTTATTGCAGGATTCCATTTGATCCTGCTGCCCTTTCTGAAATAGTCATCCATGGAAAACCAGAGATGGTGCACACACACTTCAGCGGTGATCTGTTTTTCTTGAAGCGGACTGTTGTTTTCCAGCAGTTCAATTTCACCGGCGGTGCTCAGGTGAAGTAAATGGAGCCTGGTGTTGTATTTCAATGCAAGCCCAACAGCCATACGCGTGGACTGTTCGCAGGCATCGTGACTTCTGATCGTAGCATGCATGTGAATGGGGATGTTTTCACCATAGATTGTTTTTGCTGCTTCCATGTTTGCCCTGATGGTTGCTTCATCTTCGCAATGCACGGCAATCGGAAGCCTGACATCCCTGAAAATTTGGCTGAGTGTTCCGGGGTCATCCACCAGCATGTTTCCTGTAGAGGAACCAAGGAAGATCTTAATGCCGCAGACATTTTTCGGATCGGTGGCCATCAGCTCATTCAGGTTGTTGTTGGTGGCACCCATGTAAAATGAGTAATTGGCAAGGCTCTTCTCTGAGGCAAGGTGAAATTTTTCTTCCAGGCGTTGCTGTGTGGTGGTTTGCGGAATGGTGTTGGGCATTTCCATGAAACTGGTAATGCCACCGGCTACGGCAGCACGTGACTCGGAAAAGATATCCGCTTTGTGGGTCAGGCCGGGTTCCCGGAAATGCACCTGGTCATCAATGATACCCGGCATTAAAAGCTTGTCCTGAATATCAATGATGTTAAAACGTTCCTCATTCAATGCTTCCTGGTATCCACCGGGGAGGATTTTTTCGATCCGCCCGTTTTCAATAATGAGATCACCATTGAATTGTTTTCCCTCATTGATGACTTCAGCATTCTTTAACAATATTGATCTGTCGGGCATTTCTTATTCTTTTATGGTAAGATGGCCTTAGCCTGATTCCTCAGCGGGAGGTGGGGTATACTTTTTTTTGTTGACCAGACTCTGCCAGCGTAGCCTGATTACACCCAATACGGCCTCTCTGAATATACCGGTACTCATTTTGGAATCCCCTTCAGTACGATCGGTAAAAACAATGGACACCTCCTTCACTTTAAATCCAAGCTTCCAGGCGGTAAATTTCATTTCAATCTGGAAGGCATAACCGGAAAACCGGATATCGTCAAGGTCAATCGTTTCAAGAACCGATCTTCTGTAACACTTGAAACCTGCGGTGGTATCATGAATGGGCATTCCAGTGATCATTCTTACATAAATTGACGCCAGGTAAGACATCAGTACCCTTCCAAGGGGCCAGTTCACAACGTTGACGCCATCAATGTACCTGGAGCCAATTGCAAGATCATACCCATCTTTCGCGCAGGCATTATACAGGAGGATCAGGTCATCGGGGTTATGAGACAGGTCGGCGTCCATCTCAAAAATGAATTCATAATCCCTTTTCAGCGCCCATTTGAATCCGTGGATGTAAGCAGTTCCGAGTCCCAGTTTGCCCTTTCGGGTTTCAAGGAAAAGTTGTCCGGGAAATTTCGTAATTAGCTTTCTGACCAGATCGGCAGTACCATCAGGAGAATTGTCATCCACGACCAGCACGTGAAAATCGCGCGGTAGTGAAAAAATCAACCGGATAACCTTTTCTATATTATCCCGTTCGTTATATGTAGGGATAATGACAAGACTGTCAGCCACTTTCTCCTTCAGATTTTAGGTTTTGTATTTGATGAAAGGATCATATACGGTTTCTTTCACTTTCATCAGCACCCCAAATGTACGATTTTTGGCGTGAAATATTGTAAAAAACGAATTTCATTTAAGATTTCTTAAAAAATTCAACATTGTGTACCTTTGTTGATTCGTTGAATCGTTGATTTGGGAAAAGCTGTTGAACATTCATTGAACCTGGCTTAAACGTGTCAACTGTCAACGCCATTTAGGCATTGTCAAACTGTCAACTCTCAACTCTCAACTCTAAACTCTAAACTCTAAACTCTAAACTCTAAACTCTAAACCATTACATCCGCATGAAACCCCTGACATATTTGGATAATGCTGCCAGTACGCCAATGCGTAAGGAGGTGCTGGAGGTGATGTATGATTGCATGCAACATGTTTATGGCAACCCTTCCTCGTTGCATGAGCAGGGGCGAAAGGCAAAGGTGGTGGTTGAACAAGCGCGGCGCAGCATTGCGAGGCTGATGGGGGTTACACCATCAGAGGTGTTTTTCACAAGCGGAGGCACAGAAGCGATCAATACCATACTCAGCCGTTGTGTTGCAGATTTGTCTCGCAGGCATTTCATTACCAGCAGACTGGAGCATCCTGCCGTTTTGAAATGTTTAGAGCTTTTAACGCAGGAGGCAAGCATTGATATCCATTACGTGGATACGGATGTGAAAGGTCACATCAATCTGACTCATCTGGATGGATTGTTGTCAAATCATAAGGATGCTGTTGTCGTTTTGATGCATGCGAACAACGAGATCGGGAATCTTTTGCCAGCGACAGCCGTTTCGGAACTGTGTCGCGGTCATGATGCATTGTTCTTTTCCGATACCGTGCAAACAATTGGCAAGTATGAGGTGCTGCTGCCGAAGCTGGGCATTGACTTTGCCGCTGCAAGTGCCCACAAGTTTCATGGGCCGAAAGGGACCGGGTTTATGGTTGTTCGTTCGGAACATTTGTTCAAGGCCATGTTGCGTGGTGGCGGCCAGGAAAGAAACATGCGTGCAGGCACTGAAAATGTTTATGGGATAGCGGGTATGGCAAAAGCGCTTGAGATGGCGCATGAACAAATGGATGCAGATTACAGATCCATTGCCGGTTTGAAGCAAACCTGCATCAACCTCTTGAAGGAAAACATTTCCGGCATTCAGTTCAATGGTGATGCAGAAGGCAACAGCTTGCATACCATCCTGAACATTTCTTTACCCGGCGGGGTTGATCCTGAAATGCTTTTACCTGCGCTTGACATTGAAGGTATCTGTGTGTCAACGGGCAGTGCATGTTCCTCAGGAAGCATCAAAAGGTCCGCGGTTCTTAAAGCATTGAAAGCTGAACCGGGCAGACCTTCTGTGCGTGTATCATTCAGCTGTTTCAATACAGCTGAAGAGATTAATTATTTTGTTGAAAAAATAACAGCTATTTGTCAGTCTTCATAAAGCTTGACGTTATCCACCCTGAATGTACCGGTATTTCCTTGCGGTGCAGCGGACTCATACCTCCAGGCGATGTGCAGGATCCCCTGGTAGGGTAACAGGTCTAAGTATCCTGAATGAATCCAGTTATTGTCAGGATCCTGTTCCCCGGCAAGTCTTGCATCAAGCGGTTCCCAGGTTGCTGATGTTACATTTGTGCCGTCAAAGTCGGTAGATATCCACAGGCTGAATCCATCGTGTGTATAGTGTGCCTTGGCCGACTCAAACTCAAAGATCGGGTTGCTCATGGCATCCCGGTCGATTGGTGGCGTGATCATCCACATAACGTTGGTTGGGTCCGTTGATTGCCATGCCGTTGCCTGTGCGTAATGATTGTCATTAAAAGTGCGGCAGATCCAGTTTCTTCCACCCTCCTCGGCAAATGCTGTCCAGCCATTTTGATTGATCACTGCGTGGTTGGGATACGACTGAAAGTCTTCGTCGATTGAGGTTACCGGGTCACCGGGTTGATGGTCGTCCTCTTCCAGCAATTCCAGATCATCCAGGCTCCGGATCTGAATTTGGGGGTTAAAGTGAATGGAGGCAATTGCGGTAATGTTGTATAACCCGCCAACAACCTGCGTGTCTGAAAACGAGGCCCAGTTGGTCGTATACATGTCGACAGATCCCGTGTTGTCGGTTACCACAACATTGCCGGCAAAAGTGCTTCCCCCTGGCAGTGTAGCATCTTTAATGGTAACAAGGGTAGACTCAAAATCATTGATGTTGTTTCTTAGATTCTGGATTGTTGTTACAACGGGCTCGGGCATTTCACCATGGCCCAACGCGATTGCGTTACCCGATGGAATCTGCTCTACCTGCAGCAAACCGTTGAAACGGGTAATGGGTATGTTTGAGGAGTTGATCCTGACTTTCAGGCCCATGTTGAGCGAGTGCCACGACTGGAATCGCAGGGCAATGCCGTCACCATGTTCATCCATCATGTATGCATTCTGTCCGGGCAGGTTTTCATGGTCCCTGTCAGAAATGATCACCCCTTCAAATCTTGTGTTGGGCGGCAGGTTGGTGGCCCCCTCGGCAAACATTTGCTTGATGTCGGCAATGGTGATCAGCTCCAGGTCACCACCGGGTGGTTCGCAACGTTCCCCTTCCATCTCTAATTCGGATGTCCGGCGAATGTGCAACTGCATGTCATTATCATGTTGCCCAACAAGCCCAATGATGCTGCCATTCCCTTCCGGTGTCAATTCGCTGGCAAAATCTGCATAGCCACTGGTGCGAACGATCAGACTGTTGCCATCGCAGTCTTCCAGTCGCCGGTTGGTGCCCGACTGTACTTCAGGCGACAACGCATAAGGAACCCCGACATCGCCAAAAGCAAATTGCACCTCATCAATCATTACAAGTAGCCCCTGCATGTCGCTGGTTAGCTGGTCAATGGTAACTGGAACCGGATCCAGGTATATTTCTGAAGCCTGTACTACTACATTGGTTCTTCCGTCCACATTGGACAGCTGTAACATCCCCCGGAATTCATCTAGTACCGCACCATTGAGTGCTATCCGGACTGAGTCCCCTTCACTGAAATTACCAAACTGGGAAAGTCTGATTAATATCCCTGCATCATCATCCTGCACAAAGGCTTCGCGATAGATGTTCCCTGAGCTGTCGTCCATGGTCACGATGGCCATTACATTGATTCCGGAATCTTCGAAATCGATCGGTTCATTTTGGTATAATCCCCTCAGCTCGCTGACAGTGATTATGCTATCGGTCGGCAATGTGTTTGCCGGAGGTGCATCGGGTTCAATTTTCTCGCATGAGGATGTCATTGCGAAAAAGAAAAACAGGATCAGAATTATTGCCGGACTGCTATGTTTTATATGTTTTTCCATCTTTTTATTAATGGTTTAATGTTGAAGGTTTAAAGTTTAATTGTAGTTGTTTAGTTGAGACAAGGCATTTTTGTAAGTTAATTCGTTGATTAGTTGATTCTTCTGTCTTCCGTCTTCTGACCCCTGTCTTCCGAATTCATTCCAGCTACGAACTTTTATCGCTCAGTGCCCAGTGCTCATGTTCAATTAATTGTCTTCATACAGTTTTACATTGTCTACCCTGAATGAGCCTGTATTCCCTAAGGGTTCTTCGGCTTCATAGCGCCAGGAGATGTGCACGATGCCTGAATATGCAGACAGGTCAATGTATCCCGAGTGGATCCATGTATTGCTCGGATCTTGTTCTCCGGCAAGTCTGGCTGCAAGGGGTTCCCAGGTGGCACCTGTTACATCACTGCCGTTAAAGTTGCCGGAAATATGCAGACTGAAGCCGTCGTGTGTATAAAAGGCTTGTGCCGATTCAAATTCAAAAACGGGATTTGACATTGCATCCAGATCTATAGGCGGAGTGATCATCCACATGATGTTTACCGGGTCAGAGGAGTTATATGCTGTTGCCTGGGCATAATGGTTGCCCTGATGGGTGCGGACAATCCAGTCACGACCACCCACTTCAGCATAAGACATCCAACCATTCTGGTTGATCACGGCATAGTCCGGATACGATTGAAAGTCCTCGTCAATGAATGTGACCGCCTCTCCGGGATCTGTGCCATTGTCATCATCACCGCAGCGGGGATCATTCATGTCAACTTCGCTGAGACTTCTGATATAAAGCTGAAAATCGCTCCGGAATTGTGAAAGGATGGCAATGACTGACCCGTTGAGTTCGGGTGTCAGTTCATCAGCAAAGTTGGCATAGCCACTGGTTCTGACAATGATTTGATTTCCGTCACAGTCTTCAAGCATACGGTTTACATTCATCAGATTTTCGCTGTCTGCGAAGGGTTCTCCGGCGTCAGATGCGATAAATTGCACCCCTTCCAGTTTGATCAATCTTGCCTGATGCTGGGATCCGATATCGGAAATTGACAACAGCTGGGGCTCAACTGTCTTACCGTTTGCTTTTTTGATGATGTTTCTGTCCACATTCACGTTGTCAAGCTGCAGCATCTGCATGTACGAATCCATTATGGTTCCTTTGAGGTAGATGCGTACTGAGTCGCCCTGGTAAACGGCACCGGGTGCCTGCAAGCGAAGGTTGATGGCTCCGGTCTCGTCCTGTATAAAAGCATTTCTGTAAATGTTCCCCGATTTATCGTCCATGGTTACCGTGGCATAAACGGAATAGTCATCTTCAAAAAGAATCGGCTCGTTTTCATATATGTCACGAAGTTCAGATATGGTAAGAACGGTGCCAACCGGAATATCGCTCAACGGGGGCTCATCAAAATCATCATGGATGCATCCCGCTATCAGCAGCATCACAACTGCCGAAAAGATGAACGGGAAAATATTTTTTTTACTAAGTATCATATTGTTGTATTTATTGATGTTATGTTATTTAATGAATTTGGGAAACCATTTAATCCAAATATCCAACCATCTAACTTCTAACCTCCACCGTTAAAACCTGAATGCCAGGTTTGCGAAATAGGTTCTTCCATACAGATAAAAATATTTTGGGGCGAACTGGTCGGGGTTGGTAGCACTGTACCTGAGCTGTTCAAAACCGCCAATCCTGAAATCATTATTATCCAGGATATTGGAAACGCTGACGTTGAAGTTGATAAAGTATTGTCTGCGAATTCGCCAGGACCTTCCGGCAAAAACATCAAACGTGTAGTTGAAATCCATCTTCTCCTGCCCAAGGATCTGCTCCCACTGCGGGTCGGTATCCATCAGGTTTTGAACAGCTTCGGCCGTTCTCCTGTCGGGATTGATGTCGATATATATATCGTCAAAAACATTGGCGTTCACGCCGATGAACCAGTATCTCGGACTGTTGTACCTTAAGCCCACAGAACCGGCGGTATGGGTCATTCCGCCCAGTTTGTAATTTTTGAGATACACCTCGCGCCCTTCTGTCATAATCTCAAAGTCATTGTCTCTGGCTATGGTAACCTCTGGACGAGAATTGTAGATATAGTCTCCTGTACCTGCAACGATATACCCTGATATGGTAGAGGTCAGCTGAAGGTCAATGCCGAGTTCGATTCCCATGTGGCGTTTGTCGAGGTCCGTCATGATGTAATTGACGAATGTGCGCAGCTCATCGTGGTAAAAACTGCGCGACCAGGTTTGGTCCTGAAACTCCGTATAGAATAATGTCAGTCGGGATTTGATGAATGGCGAGCGAATGATGTAGCTGATGTCTCCCGACATGATTGTTTCGCTATTCAGGTTTTCAATCACATCATCCCTGACCCTTGAGGAGATATAGGCATTTCTGAAATAGGGTGCGCGTGTCATGAAGGCGGCATTTGATTCAACGTAATGCCTTCCGGTGATCTTAAAAACCGCTCCCCCCTTCAGTCCGAAGTTTGTAAAGTTGTGCTTTTCACCGTCACCATAGGAGTTATCGGGGAATCGTGCGTTTTTCATGTGCCCGGTTCTCCAAAAAGTCGTATGTGATAACATACCGGAAATGTGGAAATCCCATTTGGAGAGGATCCATTCGCTTTGCGCGAACAAGGAATATTCATTGATGTTTCCGGTGAAGTCATAACCAAACACATCCCCTTCGGTAACAATTCTGTTGGGATTGTTGATGTCGGGTTGTGCCATTATGGGGTCGTCGAAGTCTCTTTCCGCAAATTGGTCAATGTCGTAGAAGAAGTCACCACCCAAAAGATCATCGATGGTCTTAAATTGGTGTGTTTGTGACAAAGAGACGTTTATTCCTCCTGACAAGATGTGTGTCGGGTCAACCACATGTTCAATATGGGTATTGAATATCATTTGTGTTCTGTCGTTGCGGCGCTCTTCAACGATATATTTTGATCGCAATCCGGTCACATTGTTCCCTTCGATGCCGTCGACATTTTCAACGGTGAAAAGATTTCTTCTGTTGGCATTGTAGAACCACTCCCAGTCGATTTGCCTGAAGGTATCATCTGTTTGCCATAGCTCGGTGATGAGATTGAACGTGGCCGGGTCATTCTGGTGCCAGCTTGGCAACCAACGGTAATAGTCGGGTCTTGGGTCACCCGCGAATATGTAGTCGGGGTGGTCAAACGATTTGTGGCTGTCATACCAGTTCAAGGCGGTAGAACCGCCACGACCAAAGCTGTAGGCTGCGCTGGTGGATATCTCCGTTTGGTTGGTGGGGTTAAAGTAGTGTGACAGGATGATCCAGGGGTTATGATAATTGTTCACCCTTGCATTGCGTTTTTCACCGTTTTGCCAGCCCCAGTTCGGGTTGTAATAGTTGTCGCCAACGAGATCATAGGCTTCTTGAACGGCAACCCCTGGTCGTCCGGTGCGAGAGGGTGCTCCAAAGGCGATCAGTCCGATGCTGTGCTTGTTGTTTATTTCCTTCTCGGTGGAGAAAAAGTATCCCCAGGCATCGTAAAAGGTTCCCGGTGCGTACCCTTCATTGGCCGACCGGCGCGAACCACTGAGGGTGAATGCCCATCCGTTGTCCTGCATCCCAGTGCTGTGGGTGAACATCATACGGTGATTGTAGGACCGGTTTGCACTGGAATAAGTCAGCCTGGTATTCTCTCCAAAACGGGAAGCACGCGTTACTATGTTCGTGGCGCCACCAATGCCTCCGAATGTTTGACGCGAAGCACCAATTCCGTTGACAGGCTCCGTCATTCGGGTTACATCATTCAATCCGCCCCAAACTGAGTAGAACGCCCTGCCCGTTTCCGGGTCATTTACCGGAATGGCGTTGATCATTACGCGGGTGTTTTCTGAATCGTATCCGCGGATACGGTAACGCGCTGATCCAAAATTGAATCCTGCCGTATTTATATAAATATCCCTGGAGCCTTGCAGCAAGCTTGAAATGTCGTGCGAATCCTCTTCCCCTTCAATGTCGGATACGGAAAGGGTGAGGATGGGAATTTCCCTTTCTGTTTGCTCATTCCGTGCAAGTGTATCTGCAGGTTGTTCTTCTTCCATTCCGCGCAGCGCAAAAACGGGCGCACTAAACATCAGTAAGAGTATGATCCCGATTATTTTTTCTTTCATGATCAATTTAATATTTATTTAAAATCAGAACAGCCGATCTCCAAATATAACTGAAGAATATGGCTGATGTTCATTAAATTGTTTATTTTTGAGCACCAAAATTAATCATTTATTATGGAACTGAATAAGGCAATGCATTTTTTCCGGACTGTTAGTTTGTTTCTGTTTGGTATCGTTTTAGCTACAGCAACGGTACATTCCACCCATGCGCAGAGTAACGAAAGATCATTTATTGGGGCAGGTATAGGTTTTTATAATGTAGAAAACTTATTTGACACCATCAATAATCCGAATATCCGGGATGATGACTTTACACCTGAAGGGAGTAACCGCTGGAACACTGAAAGATATTTTGAGAAACTTGACAATCTTGCTGAAGTACTCGACAAGCTTGGCAGTGATTTTAATCCCGACGGACTGGCAGTGATCGGTCTCGCCGAAGTGGAAAACACGGACGTACTCGAAGATCTTGCTGCGCATGAAAGGATCCGCGACAGGAATTACCAGGTGGTGTTTGAGCAAGGTCCTGACCGCAGGGGGATTCATGTCGCTTTCTTTTACAATCCGGATTATTTTGAGTACATCAGTCACAAGAATTACCCAACGGTTGTACCTGATCGTCCTGATTTTGTAACCCGCGATCAGTTGCTGCTAACCGGCAATCTGCTCGGCGAACGGATGCATTTTATCGTGGCCCACTGGCCGAGCAGGGTTGGAGGCGAGGCACGCAGCCGTCCGGGAAGGGTGGCCAAAGCCGACATCGCCCGCAACGCGATTGACTCCATCCTTGAGGCGGAACCCGGAGCCAAAGTTTTCATGATGGGCGACTTCAATGACAATCCAACTGACATCAGTATCAGAAAACACCTCCGTTCCCGTGGTAAAAAAGATGGGATTCAGGAAGATGAACTATACAACCCTTTCGAATCGTTCTACAGACGAGGGATTGGTACCAATGCCTGGCGCGATGCCTGGAGCCTTTTCGACCAGGTCTTATTTACACCTGCTTTGCTGAGTGACGACTACAGTGACTTTACATATTTACGTGCAGAAGTTTTCAACAAACCCTTTCTTCGACAACCCTCAGGGCGTTTTCAGGGGTATCCTTACCGGTCATTTGGTGGTGGAGTTTATCTGGGCGGTTATAGTGACCACTTCCCCGTTGCCGTTTACCTGATCAGAGAAGTCAATAACAATTAATATGGAAACAAAAAAAGCACCGGTGCCGAGACGCAGGCAAAAACGAAAAGGTATTAAATATCGTCAGGTCAATTTTAAACTGACTGAAAGTCAGAAAAAGGCCCTTGACAGATACTGTAAAACACATAAGGTAACACCGGTTCGCTTTATGAAGGCACTGATAAACAACCATGTTGCACGGTATCGGTCCGACCCGGTTCCTACATCATATGTTACGGAAAACCAGTTGGACCTGTTTGGAGCCGATCATAACGATTAGTTTGTCATCCGGAAAAGTCAACAATTGTAATGCCCGCTCCGCCCCGGTCAGGATGTTCATCCCTGTATCGATTCACGTGGGGCACCTCCTTTAAGAACTCTCGAATGGCGGGGCGCAGGATTCCGTCCCCCTTCCCATGAAGAATCCGAATTTGTGGCACACCCAGCAGGTACGCATCGTCCAGGTGCCGTTGAAGTTTTTTCAAAGCTTCATCAGCCCGTGCACCCCTCAGGTCAATTTCCGGACTGAAAGCCGCAGCCTTCTCATTGATGTCAAACATCCGTTTTGTGCCCGATGAACGTTGGATGCCTGATTTTATGCTGCTTTTTTTAATCTTTTCCAGTGATGAAAGGATTGTCTTTACTGTGATGCTGCCATAACTGATCACAGCTTTCTTTCCTGATATTTCAGTCAGCTCACCCACAGTTTCCTGCCCTTTTACCCGGACAGCATCTCCAATTTGCAAAGGAGAATCTTCTGTGACCGGTTTAGACAGTTCTTGCTTTTTCTTTTTTTCGGGTTTTCTTTTTCTGGGAAGGAAGGGTGGAATCTCTTTCATCTCCTTCTCCTGCTTGCGGACATATTCCTCAAGATCCTTACGTGCCTCGCGTGTCTTTCCCTTTTCGGCTTGTGACTCTTTGATCGTTCGGATGGTATTTTCAATCACTTTGTTGGTTCCCGACAAGATCTCTTTGGCTTCCTGTCTGGCCTTTATGATGATCTCATTCTTGCGGGACTCCAGGTCCTTGTTCAAACGTTCGTACCTGTCGATGATCTCTGCAAGAAAGTCATCCGCATTGCGAAGGGTTTGTTCCTTTTCATCCAATTCCGCCTTCCTGACCTCCAGGTCCTGAAGCTGGATGTCAAAGTCAAGATCCTGCACTCCGGCCTTGTCTGAGGCTTTCTCCAGAATGGATGACGGCAACCCGATCGATTTGGCAATCTCAAAGGCAAAACTGCTTCCGGGCGTGCCGGTTTTTAACTTGAAAAGGGGTTTGATATTCTTGCTGTCAAAAAGCATGGAGCCATTCACAATGCCCTGATATCTTCCTGCCATTAGCTTCAGGTTGGCGTAATGTGTGGTAATGACCCCAAAAGCCTTTTGCTCATGAAGTGTTTCAAGGATGGACTCCGCAATGGCACCCCCGATCCGTGGTTCCGTGCCGGCTCCGAACTCGTCGATCAGAAACATCGAACGTTCATCACAATGGCTGATGAAGTGTTTCATGTTCAGCAGGTGGCTGCTGTAAGTGCTCAAATCATTTTCCAGTGATTGCTCGTCGCCGATGTCAATGAACAGGCGATGGAAAATGCCCGCTTCTGAATGTGCCACCATCGGAACAAGCAGTCCGCATTGCAACATGTATTGTATCAGTCCGCAGGTTTTCAGGCAAACCGACTTGCCGCCCGCATTCGGGCCGGAGATGATCACGATGCTCTGCTCCCTGTTGAGCTCCAGACTTAATGGCTCAACATGTTTGTCCTGCTTTTTATAAGAAAGGTATAACAATGGATGTTTTGCCTTAATCCAGTTCAGCATGGCCTGGTCTATGATTTGCGGTTTCATCCCATCCATTTCCAGTGCAAGCTTCGCTTTTGCACGGATCGCGTCAACTTTGCCTAACATATCATATGCTTTAAGCAAGTCCGGGATCATGGGGCGAAGATAATCTGCAAGCTTTTTGAGAATTCGAATAATTTCCTGCCGTTCATCTGCCTCAAGGTCTTTGCGCTGGTTGTTTATTTCAAACACCTCCTCCGGTTCAAGATAGGCTGTTTGTCCGCTTGAGGAATGGTCGTGTACAAATCCGCGAATCTTTCTTTTAAAGGCAACGGCAACCGGAATAACCTGCCTGCCGTTGCGCAGCGTGAGCTCTATATCCTTTTGTATCCACCCGTCCTTTTTGCCGTCGGAAAGGATGCGCGCGATGCGGCTGTTGGCCTGCTTTTCCAGCTTCTGCATCTTAAGCCTGATCTCTGAAAGTGCAGGAGACGCACTGTTGCGCACGCCAGCCTTTTCATCAATAATTGCGGATATCTGCTCAGGGATGGTGCTTTCGACAATCAGTCCGTCCAGCAATTTTTTCAGATGCGGATATTTTGATGCGTCATCATCACGGCGCTCATTCAGAATGTGCATTACAGCCAGAATGGTTTCCAGCGAAAGCTTGATGTCCAGAAGTGTTTCCGGCTCTGCAAACGTGTCCTCCAGACGCAACATGGTAAATATCTCATCCGGATCATAATAATTGGAACCCGGGAAGTTTCTGCCTGACAGGAGAATCTGACGGAACTCTTCTGCCTGGTTCAGCATAAGTGATATCAGGTCTTTATCGGTCTGGAAGGATATCGCCTCCACGTGCCGGATACCCAAAGAGCTGTAGCAATAGTCTCTGAGCATTAAGCGGATGCGGTCAAAACCGGTTTTTTCCTCAAAGTTGGAAGGATATGTCATTTTGATGCTTGCTTGAAAGTGCAAAGATACGAAAGCCATAATTCATATCTTGCTGAAACAAAAAATGTCTTTGCAAGTGTCTGCTCCTGTTTTTTTCCTAAGTTTACAGTTGTAAAAACACTTTTAAAAGTATAAAGTATAACATGTTTTGCCTGTGTGGCTTTTGTCAGCAATAAATAAATCATCAATAAAATAATAATCATGGAAATATTGATTCTGATTTTAAATGTATGCATCATCATAACATTATTTTTTCTTTTAATAAAGATGTTGAAAAAAGACCGTTCAGCAGGAGTGAATGAGGATGTTGAAAAGGTGATGAATGAACTGAATGCGGGAATGAATCAGCTAAGAGACGCATTGCAACGAATAGAGGGAAATCTGAGGGAAGATTTTCGGATCAACCGTGAAGAAAATGCCCGAATCGCCAAGGAGAACAGAACAGAACTCAATGCCAGCCTCAAAGAGTTTTCCAAAGAGCAAAAAGAAAAGTTTGATGAGTTTAAGACAGAACAAAAAGAGCTCAAAGATCAGAGTCTTGAACAGCTGTCGAAGGTAAATGCGACGCTTGAAGAAAAGATCAGCGCCATGAACAAGCAGGTTCAGG
>SKTA01000137.1 GCA_007122745.1 Bacteroidales bacterium | reverse complement strand
TATAGGTTGTGGATATCGCCAGGAAGCAGGTCATCAGAATGCCAAACACTCTTGCAGATTCATGCACACGCATTTCAAAATCGAAAAGGGTTTCGCCGGGATGCATCGGATAGAGCAACTCCATGATCTGGTCGGAATAAAAGAAAGCACCGGATGCAATGATGATGGCGGGGGTGATAATCAGGGTGAAAGCAAGTTTCACCAGGTATTCGATGTTGTCTTTCTGTTTGATCATCCGCGCAAAAATGGGGAGAAGCAATACGGCAAAAAGATATGCGATCATATTGGTGGCATCAAGCAGACGGTAAGCGGAAGCATAGATGCCGGAAAACCTTGCACCATCGGGCAGCAGGCGTTCAAGCATCACACTGTCGATGCGGTTGTAAAAGGTCATCAGCAAAACAAGGATTGCAAAAGGAAAGCTTTTTCTGATGATAGCAAGCAGGAAAGGATAGTTCCAGTGAAATCGCAGCAACTTTTTCTGTGTGCGTTGCAAAACGAGGACGAAGGTGATCAGGGCCGTAAGGACATAGCCTGCCGTTTGTGCATAAATATAATACTCGATCTTAAATTCCCGAACCACATTGCCCCAAAGCAATACGGCACAAATAACAATCATCAGTGTCCGGTCAAGCACGGAAATGATGCTGTCTGTGCGAAAAAGGTGTAATCCGCCAAGATTTGACCGCAGGTATAGGATCATGCTGATCAGGAATTGGTTGATGGCAAGGAAATAAAGCAACCTTATCTGTTCGGCACTATATTGAATGAAAAACGCGCTTGTAAACGTGATGATTATATAGATTACAAACAATAAAAGCTTTAGACCCAAAAGGTTTGAAAGGTATTTTGTAAGCAGGTGGTTGTTTTGGGCAATGTTTTTATTGTTAAAATTGGTGATTCCAAAATCGAGGAGAATATTAAAAAGAAAGGAAAAATTGAGAACAGCAAAGTAGAAGCCATACTCTTCGGCACCAACGGTGTTTTGCACGGAGCGATCAATGCCAAGGATCCAGAATGGCTTGATCAACAGGTTAAGGACCAGCAATAGGGTAAGATTCTTGACAAATTTTCCCTGCATGCGGTTCAGGCGTTGTTGGTTAGACAATTGGCAAATGCTTCAAACAGCAGTAAATAGCTTGTGAATTTCGCCGGCTAATGATTAGATAACGTCAAACCCCGGAAATATATTAGCTGGAATTGTATTATTTTTGCATAATTTTTGCGTTTTATACCTAAACGTCTTATTTTTCGTTATCAAAACAATAAAGGCAGGCCGTTCTGTCGCGTTCCGTTCACACGGTATGAGGAAAGTCCGGGCAACGCAGAGCAACATACTTCCTAACGGGAAGCCGGCCGTTTTCGGCCGAGAGAAAGTGCCGCAGAAAACAACCGCCTAAGTCTGGTGCAAGCCGGGCCGGTAAGGGTGAAAACGTGGGGTAAGAGCCCACGCCTTGACCGGGTGACCGTTCAAGGGGGTAAACCTTATGTGTTGAAAGGCCAAATATACCGGGGCAAGAGGGTTGCTCGCCCGATCCCGGAGGGTAGGCCGTTAGAGGCGTCGCGTGAGTGACGTCCCAGACAAATGACAGAAGGCATCTGTTAGATGCAACAGAACCCGGCTTACAGGCCTGTCTTTTTCTTTTTAATTTTAAGTCTGTTATGACAAGAAAAATTATTTTAATATGGATGATGCTGTTGACCATTTCCCTGAACGGCATTGCGCAAAAAACAGCCATCCATCAAGACCCTGAAGCTTCCTATCGCACAGCACTGGAGCTATACAACAAAGAGAAATATGGTGCTGCCCGCCAGCTATTTCTTGAAGTGAAGGGGCAAACAGAAAACAAAAACAATGACCTCAACGCCGGGGCATCACTCTATGCCGCCATTTGTGCTGCAGAGCTATTTAACCCGGATGCTGAAGACCTGATACTCCGTTTCAAGGAAACACATCCCAACCACGTCGGACAGCGTCTGGCACGCTTTCACCTGGCAAACATCAACTATAGGGAGCGCAATTACCGTGAAGCAAAAAAGTGGTTTTCTACCATGGAAAGCCGCGACATAGAGACCAAAAGGCGCGACGAATTCCTGTTCAAAAAAGGATACAGCCATTTCATGGAGGGGCTTGAAACGGAAGCCCGGGCATTGTTTGCCCGGATCACAGACCGGGCATCTTCCTACTACAGTCCTGCCTCCTATTATTACGGCCACATCGCCTACACAAAGGGCAACTATACAGATGCCCTTGAACGTTTTGAAGCACTTACCGAAGATGCCGCTTTTGGTCCGGTCGTCCCTTATTACATCGTGCACATTTATTTTCTTGAACAACGTTTTGATGAATTACTCAAAGTGGCACCCGGACTGCTGGAACAGGCCACCCCCCGCCGGGTGCCGGAAATTTCAAGACTGATCGGGGAGGCCCATGCAGAACGATCAGAATACGAACAGGCAATCCCCTTTCTTAAAACTTACATGGATGATGCAGGGTCTGCAGCCACCCCGAAAGACCATTATCAAATCGGTTTTGCTTATTTCATTACCGGTGCTTTTGAACAGGCCATCCCCCACCTTGAAAGGGTTACAACAGAAGGTGGAGCGTTGGCACAAAACGCTTACTTCCACCTTGGCTACAGTTATGTGCAAACCGATAAAAAACGATTTGCCAGAAATGCCTTCCGGGAAGCATACCAAATGGAATACATGGAAGATATCGCACAGGAGTCGCTGTTTAAATATGCCCTCCTCTCTTTTGAGCTTTCCTATGACCCCTACAATGAAGCGATCCTGTCATTTAAAAAGTATATCAATAAATATCCTGGCTCCCCTCGACGCGAAGAAGCCTATACAAACCTTGTGGATCTATACCTGACGACCCGAAATTACAAAGACGCCCTGGAATCACTGGAGAATACGACACTCGACACACCCAGACTGCGTGAAGCCTATCAAAGGGTTACCTATTTCAGGGGCATAGAGCTTTTTAACAACGGTGGCTTCCAAAATGCCATCAATCATTTCAGGAAAACACAAGCGCATCAGGAAAACCAATTGCTGCTGGCATCAAGCTTTTACTGGACAGGAGAAGCATATTACAGACTGGGACAGTACGACAATGCCAGAAATGCCCATCAGCAGTTTATTGCATCTCCTGCTGCCAAAACGCTGAACTATTTCCACCGGGCCAACTATTCGATAGGTTATACACACTTCAACCAGAAGTCATACAGCGCTGCCATCCCGGCTTTCAGGGCATTTATCAGGGCCGGTGACGAAGATCCGCGCATGATCAATGATGCTTTGCTACGCGTGGCAGATTCCTATTTTATCAACAAAGATTATCGCAACGCAATGGCTTTCTACGACAGGGCCATTGAAATGAATGTCCTCGACGTAGATTATGCTGTCTTCCAGAAAGGGCTCGTGTTTGGTATTCTCGGTAACTTCGAGGAGAAGATCGCCACCATGAATGAGATCATTAATGATTTCCCTCATTCCTCATTCGTTGATGACAGCAAGTATGAAATCGCCAACAGCTATCTGATCCTCAACAACGGCCAAAAAGCACGCGAATACTTCGGTTATGTAATTAACCAACATTCAACAAGTACATACGTACAAAGTGCGATGCTCAAAACAGGGCTGATCCATTACAACAACAACGAAGATGAACTGGCTTTGAATATGTTCAGGGAGGTGATCCGCATATTCCCGGCAACATCACAGGCACAGGAAGCCCTGGCTGCAATGCAGGTAATTTATGTGGACCTCGACCGTGTTGACGAATTTGTTCAGTTGACACAAGAGTTAGGCATAGCAGACATTACCACCGCACAACAAGATTCACTGACCTATCAGGCTGCAGAAAACCGCTACCTGCAAGGCGACTGCAGCAGCGCCATTCAGAGCTTTTCGAATTACCTGGAACGATTCCCCGATGGCTTTTTTGCCGTAAATGCTCAATTTTATCGCTCCGAATGTTATTTCCGCAGCGATCAGCTGCAGCAGGCATACGAAGGGTACCGGTTTGTTGTGGAAAGTCCCAGGACAAAATTTCTTGAAAACGCCCTGCTGCGTGCCTCTGGCATCCAGTTTCAAATGGGACACTATGAGCAGGCTCTTGGCTATTATAACCAATTGGAAGAACACACATCCATTCGGGCCAACACGCTGACAGCCCGAACGGGGATCATGCGCTCCAATTATAACCTGGAACGCCATGCCGAAGCACTGGAGGCAGCACAGGTTGTTCTGAATACAGATAAGATCGCAACCGAAGCAGAACAAGAGGCGCACCTCATCCGGGGACTTTCTGCTAAAGTGCTTAACCAAAACGACATTGCCATCGAATCCCTGACAAAGACAAAAAACCTGACCGAAAACCAGAGAGCCGCTGAAGCGATGTATAACCTGACCCTGATCACCTTTAAGCAAGGTGACTATGAGGCAGCTGAACAGCAGATATTCGAATATGTCAGCAAGCTTACAGCATACGATTACTGGCTGGCAAGAACCTTCCTGCTGCTGGCAGATGTGTACCTTGAAAAAGACAACGCTTTTCAGGCAAAACATACGCTGCAGAGCATCATCGATAATTACGACGGAGCAGAAATCAGGAGGGAAGCACAGAACAAACTGGATTTCATCCATGAAATGGAACAAAGCATGCAGCAAATCAGGGAAACCGACACCCTGGAAGTTGAATTTGGACATTAAAGAAGATAAAACCTCTCATCATGAGAAAGATAGCATATATAAGCACCATCACAGCAGTTCTGTTATTTTTTGCTGGAAATGACCTATTGGGACAAAGACCACTGGAAATCGATGAAATACAGGTGGTAGCTCCCTACGAGCCAAGCATTTCAGACGCATTCAAGATAAACACCAACCCGGTAATCGCAGATACCCTTTCAGTGGAAATGGATTTTAATTATGCCATTCAGCCCAAAAAGCTCGTTACCCGGTTTGTGCCAGAGCAACTTACACCTGCCAGGATGCGGGGAGAACCGCTCCCCAGACTCTACAAAGGTTTGGTAAAAGCGGGATATGGGTCCTATCAGACACCCTACTTTGAAGGGTTTTACAATACGCTCCGGTCAAACGAATACGCATTGGGCGTCCACCTTAAACATCGATCATCGGGTAAAGACATTGATCATTATGAACACAGCACCTACAGTA
>SKTA01000018.1 GCA_007122745.1 Bacteroidales bacterium | reverse complement strand
TTGTCCAATACATTTTTATAATCCAGATAGGCATCAATAATGGGTTGCAGGTCTTTGTATTCCTTGTTCAGGTCAATGTAACGCTTCATATCATCGATCACATCAGGGTCAGCGATCAATTGACCGACATCCTCGTAGCGTTGCTTAATGGCCTGTAATTTTTCCAATAACATATAATAACAGTTTTAGTCTGCAAAAGTACAAAAAAAGATGCTATGCATGATCATGCATATTCATACCTTCCTTCTTCGTCTAAAATGCTTAGCTTCTTCTTTTCTGATGCTTCAACATGGCCTATGATCTTCGCATCCAGATTGAATTCGCGACAAATATCAATGATTTCTCCGGCTGCTTGCCTTTCCATGTACAATTCCATTCTGTGTCCCATGTTGAAAACCTGATACATCTCACGGCGGGAAACACCGGATTGTGCCTGGATTATCTGAAACAGCGTTGGCATTGGAAAAAGATTGTCCTTCACCACATGCAGATCATCAATAAAGTGCAATATTTTAGTCTGACCACCACCACTGCAATGGATTATCCCATTTAGATATGCTTTATGGGTGGCAAATATTTTTCGTACAACAGGTGCATAGGTTCTGGTTGGACTAAGCACCATTTTGCCGGCATCCAGTGGGATTCCATCAATTTTATCGGTCAGAAACAAATTACCATTATAGATGACATCCCTGTCCAGGTCATTGTCATAACTCTCGGGGTATTTATTTGCATAGTTTGAATGGAACACATCGTGTCTTGCTGATGTCAATCCATTGCTTCCCATCCCACTGTTGTATTGATTTTCGTAGTCGGTTTGACCGGAGGATGCCAGACCAACGATCACATCTCCGGGCTGTATTTTATCGTTGGTGATAATTTCAGACCTTCTGACTCTTGCTGTAACTGTAGAGTCAACAATAACGGTTTGCACGAGGTCACCGACATCGGCAGTTTCCCCTCCTGTAAGTACCATGTTGATGCCCAGATCACGCATTTTCTGCAGGAATGACTCCGTTCCATTAATGATTGCTGCGACTACTTCACCGGGAATCCGCTTTTTATTTCTGCCTATGGTGGAGGAAACAAGCATATTGTCATTCACACCGGCACAAAGCATATCATCGATGTTCATCACAACAGCATCCTGCGCGATACCTTCCCAAACCGAGAGATCACCGGTTTCTTTCCAATACATATATGCCAGTGATGATTTTGTTCCGGCTCCATCTGCGTGCATGATGTTGCAATAACCGGGGTCACCACCCAAAAGATCGGGTACAACTTTGCAAAATGCATTTGGAAAAAGGCCTTTATCCAGCTTTTTAATAGCCTGATGCACATCCTCTTTGGCAGAGGAAACTCCACGTTTTTGGTATTTCATAGGGCAGAAATTATGACTGAAAATAATTTCCGGAAGATCGCATCAGAATCAATCCTCTCCGGGTCGGCGTTCCGGGGTTTCAGGTGGTTGCAAAACCGGGGTTTCATCGTCCTCCGGCGGTTCATAATCCTCACCGATCACTCTGAATTCGGTTCGACGGTTCATCTGATGGGCTACCTCCCGATGCTCTTCATCCTGAAGGTTATTGATAAAATCTTCAGAAAGCACTGTGCCTTCTTCAAACACATAACCATCTCTCTCAATGGTCTGAACTATCTCCCTTGGATTTCTTTTTCCATAACCTCTTGCTACGAGCCTTTTCCTGGCAATATCCTGTTCTATGAGATAATCCACAACTGCCTGTGCTCTGCGCTGCGACAGGGTGTCATTATACTCATGGGTGCCGCGGCTATCGGTATGGGAGGCAAGTTCGATCACAATGGTTGGGTTATCGTACATGGTTTGAACCAGTCCGTTCAGAGAATCTTTAAACTGAGGACGCAATACCCAGCTGTCAAAGTCATAAAGAATTTCCGGAAGCTCAATGGCTGTTTCCGGAATGGGTGCAATAGCAAGGTCAACAACAAAATCCTGACTTCTGTCAAAACCGATGGTCGACTGTTGGGCACGGCTGGAGAAATACCCGCTTTTGTTGACAAGGATCTCGTACCTTGTGTTTTCCCTTAAAATCGAAGGTTCGAACACATATCGTCCTTGCTGATCCGTTTCCACCTGACGCAGCGTACCGTCGGCTCCAACAAGTTGCACCGTAGCATCCGGGAGAACATATTGTGTGCTGTCGTCAAACACCACACCCGATATTCTGAATTCAACGGGTGGCAGGTGGAAGGAATAGATATCAAAGATGGCGCCCCGGCCTCTGTTTGATGAAAAGAAACCGGTTTCCCTACCCGGTTCGAAAACAACGCCAAAGTCGTCGGCAGAGCTGTTTATGGGCGGTCTCAGGTTTTCGGGCTCCGACCAACCATCAGGTGTATATTCAGATCTAAAGATGTCTAGACCTCCCAGTCCGGGATGGCCATCGGAAGCAAAATACAGGGTCCCATCTTCACGCACATAGGGGAACATCTCCGTTCCGGGCGTATTTATTGGCGATCCCAGGTTTTGCGGTTCTCCAAAAGACTCCCTGGGACCGTCCCTTGAAACCATCCAGATATCCATCGGGCCTATGCTGCCTTCCATATTGGAAGCAAAATACAGGGTCAGTTCATCGGGGCTTAATGCCGGATGGCCAACCGTTACGAGGCTGTCGTCTGTAAGTGTTATTTCCTGGGGGTTAACCCAATTCGCACCCTCGCGGGTGGCTTTAAAGATCCTGCATCCCATATCGGAATCAGTAGCGCGCACGCAGCGCGTGAAATACAATTCGGTGGCTGTGGCATTTACCGCCGGCGCACCTTCATTGTATTCCGTATTGATCGGGCCTTCATCAAGCAAAGAGGGCCTGCTCCAGTTGCCCGCCCTGTCTCTGAAGCTTACAAAGAAAGAGGTATGCTTGTGTCCTGTCCATGGATCGCTGTCCCGTCCAACAGCATCATCACGTGAAGAGGCAAAAATTAATGTGTTTGCACGTAAATCGGCAAAAGCGGGCGTATAATCGTCATTTCGGGAATTGAAAAGCCGAATGGCTTCAACCTCCAGTGGTTCAGGATTCTCCTTAAGCTCCTCAATGGCATCAACGGAGGCAATGCCCTTTAATGCACGCCAGTCATCAGGATGGTCTTCCAGAAAAAGCTCATAATTCTCACGTGCCTCTTCATATTTCCCGTTCTTCATCATGGCATCTGCCAAATAAAGCCGGGCAACAGGGTCAGGATAATTGGAACGTATGGCCCTGTTGAACCAGGCTTCAGCGGCTCTGTGGTTGTTTGTATACTTATGGCTTAAAGCAATATGATACACCAGGCGGGCAGCTTCAGCACGATCACGACGACGCACACGGTTATAAGCACGCTGATACAGATCAATAGCCTCATTGTATTGCTTCAGTTCAAAAGCTTTGTCTGCTCTTTCAACCCTCCTGTTCTGTGCCCGCAAATCATCCGGAGGCAAACAGAGAATGGCAAAAAGTATCAGACAAAAGACTTTAACTCCTTTTCCCATATTAGATATTCAATTATTAACAGGATTTTTGATCATAGCCAAAAATAGTCTTTCAAAAGAACGGACAGGCGCAAAAATAATTGCAAAAACTGTTATAATCAGTTATTTTTCCTCCCTATTTTTTGAATAGGGATACGGAAGTTCATCATCTTGTTCCGGTTCATCATCCTGCATTTTATGTTCTGACGATTCTTCAGATCCTTTATTCTTTTGTTTTGCAGATGCTTCTGCATCTGTTTCACGCGTCATTTCACTAATATCAGATGCCATCGTTTTTGTCTCCCGTTCAATGTCTGAAGAATAACGGTGGATTTCAGTATTAATTTCGCGCTGTACTTTTCTCACTTCGCTCATTCCCCTTCCTATCATCCGGGCAATCTCAGGTATTTTACCCGGGCCGAACAACAAAAGTATCACCAGGAGAAGTATTAATAATTCTCCGCCGCTGATCCCGAATAAAGTAACAAACGTCAAAAACATAAGATACGGTTTCCTCAGCAAAAATAATGGTTTATTGCATAGGATGTAAGGAAATCAACAAAAGCTGACGCCTGTTTTTATTATCATCAAAAAAATAAAGAAAAACAACAGGAAACCTTATGCGCATAATTTTTGTTAAATTCGCACACGAATCTTTCTTTACTATCATGAAACGCCTTCTACCTTTACTATCATGAAACGCCTTCTACTTCTTATTATTCTTATTGCAGCTAACGGTTTTATTGTCAATTCCCAGGAAATTTACAAAGACGGATTTCTTCCGCAACATCTCACCGAAGAAGAGAAAGAGCGGATTCATGAGATCCATCAGGACAAAACAGCCACCGATCCGCCGGTTCTGCCTGCACGAAGCATCGCTGAGTTTGAACCCATGAGCGGAGCACTGATTCGTTATCCGCTGGGCATCCCATATTCACTCGTGGCCCTTATATCTGAAGAGGTTGAGGTTGTTTCCATTGTTGCGAACCAAAGCGTCAAAAACCAGGCGATCAGTGATTATCAAAATCAAGGTGTTAACATGGATAATGTGAGTTTCATCATTGCCCCGACCAATTCCATATGGACGCGTGATTATGGTCCCTGGTACATTTTCGATGGCAACAACGAGTTTGGCATCGTTGATTTTCAATACGACCGGCCACGCCCACAAGACAATGCCATACCCGGAATATTTGCCAATGAAAACAACTTCAATTATCACCACATGGGCCTGGTTCATACAGGCGGAGACTTTATGTCAACCGGAATGGGAATTGGTGCTTCAACCAATGCGGTCTATTCTGTTAATTCAAGCCTGACACCTGCTGAAGTTGACAGCATCATGGAACTTTTCCTTGGCATAGCAGAATATCATGTGATTCCGAACATTCACGGTGGGTTAAGTCATATAGACACATGGGCAAAATTTCTTGCTCCTGATAAGATCATGATCCGGGAAGTGGACCCCAGTCATCAGTACTATGATCTTGCTGAGCAGGCAGTTGCCTATTTTGAATCCCAAACCTCCTCTTACGGTACCCCATTTAGGGTCTACAGGGTATATACTCCCGACAACGAACCTTACACCAATTCCCTTATATTGAATGACAGGGTTTATGTTCCAACAACCGGAAGTCCATGGGATGATACTGCAATCGCCGCATACGAAGCTGCCATGCCGGGTTATTCTGTTTATGGTGTTTATTACGACGGCTGGTGGTCAACAGATGCCCTGCACTGCCGTGTAAGAGAGATTGCCGACAGCGAAATG
>SKTA01000164.1 GCA_007122745.1 Bacteroidales bacterium | reverse complement strand
GAAAAAGAATTTTTGTAGTTTTGCACCGCTATTCTGCCCAGGTGGTGAAATTGGTAGACACGCTACTTTGAGGGGGTAGTGGCCGCAAGGCTGTGCAAGTTCGAGTCTTGTCCTGGGCACACTCAAATACATAATTTGTTTTTTCTGTAAAGAAACAAATTATTTATCAAAATTGTTCTTTTGTTTATTGCCCGGATGGCGAAATTGGTAGACGCGCTAGTTTCAGGGACTAGTGTCGGTAACGACGTGAAGGTTCGAGTCCTTTTCCGGGCACAGAAGGGAGCTGTTTTTCAGCTCCCTTTTTTAATTTATGGAACCCGGTGTCGGTTTTAAATTCCAATTAATTTGCACACCGAAAGCTTTTTCAACAAAAAAAATCGTTATACTTGTTACTTCAAATCAAAGTATAACTTAATAAATCATTTACGATCATGAAGGGTATGGATGCCGGAACATTAAAACGTGCTGAGCAATGGCTCACCGATGCTTTTGATAAGGAAACACAGGATTCAGTAAGAGAACTCATGGGAAATGACCCTGACGCTTTGGCTGATGCATTTTACCGTGACCTCGAATTCGGAACAGGCGGTTTGCGCGGTGTCATGGGCGTTGGCACCAACCGAATGAATAAATATACGGTGGGAATGGCCACACAAGGACTTGCAAACTATTTATTGAAATCGTTTTCCGGCCTGGATCATCCAAAAGTAGCTATTGCGCATGACTGTCGGAACAAAAGTGAACTGTTCACAAAGATCACCGCCGAGGTGTTATCTGCGAACGGCATTGCCGTATACGTGTTTGATGCATTGCGCCCTGTACCACTTTTGTCATTTGCGGTGCGTGAACTGGGTTGTCAGGCAGGCATTGTGATCACCGCTTCCCATAATCCGCCGGAATACAATGGTTATAAGGTATACTGGGATGATGGTGGCCAACTCGTTCCTCCACACGACAAAAATGTGATCGAAGAGGTCAAGAAAATTCAGGTGGAACAGATCCTCTTTGGCGGTAAACCTGAACTGATAACTACGCTGGATAAGTCATTTGATGCCATCTACATTGAAAAAATGAAAGCCTTTTCGCTGGCACCCGACTTGGTTAAAAAACACAGCGACCTGGGCATTGTATTTACACCCATCCATGGCAGCACTGTCCGCCTGGTTCCCGAAACGCTCAAAGCTTTTGGTTTTAAGTCAGTATATAATGTTCCGGAGCAGGATGTTGTCGACGGAAACTTTCCCACTGTCGTTTCACCAAACCCGGAAGAGGCGGAGGCTTTTACACTGGCACTGGAGCGGGCCAAGCAGGTTGACGCTGACCTTGTAATGGCGACCGATCCTGACGGTGACAGGCTTGGAGTAGCAGTAAAGGATAAAAACGGCGGTTATGTGCTGATCAACGGTAACCAGTGTGCCGTGCTGCTTACATATCACGTGCTTGAACAACGGAAAGCGCAGGGTAAGCTCCGGGGAGATGAATACATTGTCAAAACCATTGTAACAACCGACCTGCTTGCTGAAATGGCGGCCGCATACAATGTGGAATGCTATGATGTTTTGACCGGCTTCAAATACATTGCTGAGAAGATACGCCTGCTGGAAGGGGAAAAACGATTCCTTTGCGGAGGTGAAGAAAGTTATGGCTTCCTGATTGGCGACCTGGTGCGCGACAAGGATGCAGTCATAAGTTGTTGCATGGTGGCTGAGGCAGCTGCCTGGGCCCGGGAACAGAACATGACGCTTCTGGATCTGTTGGTAAACATTTATTTACGCCATGATCTTTATTTTGAAGATCTTGTCTCCATCACCAAAAAAGGTCAGAAGGGGGCAACAGCGATCAGCGAGATGATGGACAGGTTTCGTAACAATCCTCCCAAAACCATTGATGAAAAAACGATTGCAAGGATCATTGATTACCAGAAAGGAACAGACCATGACCTCTACCAGGATGAGATACATCCTGTAGATCTGCCAAAATCCAATGTGCTGCAGTTTGTCCTGGAGGATGGAACGCGCATCACCATGAGGCCCTCCGGCACAGAGCCAAAAATAAAATTTTATTTTAGTTGTAAAATTGGTTTGGATAAACCAATAGAATACGAAAACAGGCGAAGAGAGCTTAGAGAATCAATCAAAAGGATCAGAAAGGATATAGGTATATAATAATTCATTATCGTCCGGTAAAATTTTATTATTGTCAAACGATAATATTAAATAAATCAGGCTCAGCGAGGGATTCTTTTTTACCGGAACCGGCTTCTTATGTCACGTAAACGCTCTTGCGCCTCTTCATCATCAGGATTTTCCCGCCATTCAAGGTATGCTTCTATAAATTCGGGATGATCTCTGTAAAGGATCTCAAGTCTTGTTTCCACCGGTGGAATGAGAAGCAACCCAAGCAAACCGAGGTATAGCGCTGCCCTGTAATAATACCTTTTTAAAAAGGGAAAATCTTTTTTCCTTATTATGTGATAAATAGTCAGGTAGATCGTGAATCCGGTTAATGCAATCAATGCCCAGAACATAATTTTGTGCATCAGCGGAAAGAACATGAATCCGGCCAGAACAGCAATCAGTGCATAGGAGAGTATAATGCCCATCAGTATCGTTATGTATATCTGAAAGGGATAAAGCGACTGAACGATGTCCCTGTTCAGCATCTGCAAAGGAGCGAGTTTGTTAAAGATAAAAAAGCTGAACCAGAGATAGTAAATGGAAAGCAGTGTGGTAAATACCAATAGCGAGGTGTTGGTGACCGGTCCGAGCCAAACCCTTAAAAGCATGACCACGATGACAGTGACCATACCCGCTTTTTCAAATTTATTTATTATCGTATCTTTAATTTTCATTAGCAATTAAATTATATTGACTTCAGGCTCAAGCCTGACTCCATACTTCTCAATTACAGATCTCTGAATCTCATCGGCCAGTTGAATGATTTCATTACCGGTTGCCTTACCATGGTTAACGATTACCAGTGCCTGTTTTTCATGAACGCCTGCATCGCCCCGGCGATAACCTTTCCATCCGGCCTGGTCGATCAGCCAGGCGGCTGCCAGCTTTTTACCTTTGGGGTCATCAAAAACAACCATGTCTGGAAACCTTTCCCTTAATTGCAGATATGTTTGCCCCGAAATTACAGGATTTTTAAAAAAACTTCCTGCATTACCAAGCTCATCCGGATCTGGCAGCTTACTTCTGCGTATGCTACAGACAACTTGCCTGACATCCTTAATTTTTGGTCTATCGATGCCCGTCTTATCCAATTCTGACCGGAGACTGCCATAGGCTGTTTGTGGAATGGGCCTGGTGTCGAGTGCAAAGATTACCGAAGTGATTACAAACCTGTTTTTGCCATTCTGTTTGAAAAAGCTGTTGCGGTAACCAAAGCGGCATGCTTTCTTGTCAAAAACAGAAAATTCTTTTTTTTCTTTGTCAAAAGCAGTCAGACTGTAAAAATGATCCTTCAATTCCACACCGTAGGCTCCGATGTTCTGTATCGGACTGCTGCCAACCTGTCCGGGGATGAGTGAAAGGTTCTCCAGCCCCCCCCAGTTCCGGTCCACACAATAGGCCACAAGGTCATCCCAATCTTCACCGGCTGATACTTCAAGTAATAATTTACCCGGCATTGTGCCAATGATTTTTTTTCCATGCATGGCAATCCGGATCACCACTCCGTCGAAATCACTACGGAAAAGTACATTGCTGCCACCTCCCAGGATCAGGTGTTTTCCCGGATTCTTGCTGAAAAGGCTTAACAATGCCTCATTGCCGTGCACTTCGATGTACTCCCTTGCGTAGGCTTCAATGCCAAAGGTATTTAAACCTTTTAAAGGATAATTTGTGTGTTTCAACATGTGGTACCGGGTGTATTGAACACAATTCTACGGACCAAAGTTAGTGATAATCCCAAACTTATTGTAAAGGAGAAAGAAAAAGCCAAAACCCATTAAGTTATTAGGTTTTCAGCGATAAGGGGGTTCATTGCATTAACGGGTAAGGATGATGTTTTTTTCCTGGATCAACTTGCGAAGATTGATCAATGCATAACGCATCCTGCCCAAAGCAGTATTGATGCTCACATCGGTAACCTGCGCTATTTCCTTGAAGCTCATGTCTTCATAATGACGCATCTTAAGCACCTCTTTCTGCTCATCAGGAAGATGTTCAATCAGCCTTTTTACGTCGTTATGAATCTGTGTGGTTATGAGCTTGTCCTCTATGGTTTCATCATAAACCTTAAGGGTATCAAAAAGATCGTATTCTTCGCTGTTCTCCTTGAAGGGCATCCTTTTCGATTTCCTGAAAAAATCGATGATGAGGTTATGCGCGATACGCATGGCCCAGGGGAGAAATTTTCCCTCCTCATTGTAAGAACCTGCTCTCAGGGTATTGATGATCTTTATGAAAGTATCCTGAAACACATCCTCAGCAAGGTGTTTATCCTTAACGATCAGAAGGATATATGAGAATAGTTTTCTTTGATGCCTGTTGATAAGGGTTTCCAGGGCATTGTGGTTACCGGAAATAAACAGACGGATCAACTCTTGATCGCTAGTCGCTACGCGGTCATTCATAAGATTGGCCTCCATGTGTTGTTAAACTAGCGTAAGTGTTTAATCGATAATCCGTCCTCCTATTTTTGGTTAATAATTATGGCGTATGCGATATTTTGCAATTTGACTGCGACAAATATATGTTTTTTTTTCACGTTCAACAAATTTTTTTTAAAAAACCGCTATTGATCCAATGTATACAGAAACCGTTTGATGCTTTTTTTAGGTGTTTTTTCAAATTCTTCGGGAACAATTTCAATTTCTGCAATGTTCATGTAAGAAGGCATTTTCTCATTGACTTCAAGCTTGTAACCCTGAAGATTTCCCCTCAGCTGTTGTTCGCTGACAGCCATTTTGTCAATGGTTTCATAATCAGGATATACTAGAGCCTGCAACGCCCCTTTTCTGTCCCTTACAAGTGTTTCCTGAATAAACAGTTTGTTGTTAAGCATCGCTTCAATCTCTTCAGGATAGATGTTCTGTCTGGAAGGCCCAAGGGAAATTTCTTTTGATAGAGATCCTCAATTTTTTCAGATTGCTTATTCAGGATCTGATCGGGACCTTCATGCAGTATCGAAAAATCATTTAGGGAGAGCGTCCCCAGCAGTTGTTTCTTATTGCCTTGAGGATAAATACGCTTAACTTTTCATTAATCATGATATGATAGCTTATTGTTATCGATTAATTTTAAAACATTGCGCAAGTTACAAATTATGGCACAATCTCTGACAATAACCTTCACAGTAATGTTGCTAACAGG
>SKTA01000120.1 GCA_007122745.1 Bacteroidales bacterium | reverse complement strand
TCCAAGGTATTTCAAAGGCAGACGTAGCATTTGTTCCAGTATGAGCTGGTCACTGCCATGCCCTACCGTCATGATGCAAACAAATGAAGCAGCTGGGTGGGAGATATGTTTTGCGGCCTCCGGGTAATCTATTGTCTTTTTCGCATGCGCAAAACTGTTTTGTTCCATTGTGTTCAAACCTTTCCGGTCATCCAGTACCACTGCGCGTAACCCGATTAGACGGGCGATTTGGCTGAGTGGCAAACTGATATGGCCACCCCCGAATATGTAAAGCGTTTGAGGGAGCTGTAATTGTTCAGTGTATTGCCAGAAAAGACCTTCCAAAATGTCTGCACTTTCCGAACCCCTTTCCTGAATCAGTTCCAGACCCTTTGAAGATAATTTAAGAAACATGGACATTCCCTGTTCAATGCCGGATGTCAGCGCTTGCAGGCGCTGAAGGCCGGAAGGGGAGAGGGGTGTAAAAGCATGCAGCTGGGACCCTGCACAGATCAGTCCGGAAGCATCTTCTCCCGCATTGGGGTCATGTATTTGCCATTTAAGAAAAGCCTTTTGGCTCGCATACGTGATCTTTTCCCTTGCCAGTTCAACCATTTTATACTCCATCACGCCTCCGCCAATCGAACCCAGAATTTGGCCTCCTGAAGAAATAGCCATTTTAAAGCCCTTTTTCCCCGGACTGCTGCCTTTTACAGCTATTACAGTGATCAGCATCACCCGATTGTCCTTTTCTAATTCTTTAATGATAAAAGACCAAATATCCATCCGTATCAAATTTTAAATTTTGTCTTGCGAAGATAGTAAATTAAGTCGGGTTGTTGGTGTCTCGTATCAGTCACAGTACCCAATAGTTACAGGTTTTGGCTATAAGCAGTCCATCCAAAGCAAAAAAGACAAAAGCGGTTTTAGCTATAATAGTGTCAATGCCTGACAGATTATTCACTGTGCTCCACTTCGTTCACGATGAACCAAATTATCATTACATTATAACTTGCTCACCAAGTACTTTGGGAAATTGTTTATTATCATTTTTGCCCTGGGTGTCGTAACCGGGATCGTTCTGGAATTTCAGTTTGGGATGGCCTGGTCAGCGTATTCAAGGTTCGTGGGTGATATTTTTGGAATCCCGCTGGCTATAGAAGCGCTGCTGGCAGCTTTGGCAGTCTATCTTGTGCACCGGTTTGCCAAACCCGGTCTGCCCGAAGACAAAGAATCAATGTTACACGCATATTAAAATGGTTCATTCATAAACATAAAACCTATTCGCAATGGATTTTCAAATCATATGGTTTATATTGATAGCTGTTTTGTTTATCGGCTATTTTATTCTCGAAGGTTTTGATTTTGGCGTTGGGATTTTGATGCCATTCATCAGTAAGGATGATACCGATAGGCGGGTGGTGATCAATACCATCGGTCCTTTCTGGGATGCCAATGAAGTTTGGCTGATCACAGCCGGAGGCGCTATGTTCGCCAAATTTCCCCATTGGTATGCAACCTTGTTCAGTGGCTTTTATCTGCCCCTGTTTGTGCTGCTGCTTTTTGTACTGCACGGGGCTTTGTTTTTAAGTCTTAGAACAACAGACGCCCTGAAGGAAAGAGCGGAAAAGATAGCCCGAAACCTGTGGATCCCTATAGCTGTCATCACAGCCATCTTTGCATTTCTTGGATACAGCAATACGGTGCTTTTTGAGAGAATTGGCCTGTTGCCGGGTACTTTACCCACATTGGCTATCCTGAGCTTTATTGCTACTTTTGTTTTTATCAGGATGAAGATGCAGGGATATGCTTTTGCAGCGATGGCAGCAACCATCCTGCTTGGTGCTTCTTTCTGCTTATTTGACTATCAGTGCTTTGCTGAGCTTTCTGCTTACAGTGGTGATGATCGTTCAGATGTACTGCCTTAGCCTGATTGTCGCTGATGTTTTTACCCATCTTGAAACCCCCGGTTATAATTTGCTTTCGATTTTCCTGGGATCCATCATCATAAGAAGCATCCTGGTATGGCTCAGGGAGCGTGTGGCCAGACAAAAGTCTGTGCGCATCCGAACAACAATCAGGCAGGAGGTGTTCAGCCACCTTTTGTCGTTGGGACCGGTTTATGCCAAGTCTGCCAAAACAGGTGCAAGCATAAACCTGCTAACAGAAGGGATTGAAAAACCGGATGACTACTTCACCCATTACATCCCTTCACTGATCCATATTGCCATACTTCTTGCCCCGGTGATCGTCGCTGTTGCCATCTGCAGCATCACGTTTACTTTGCTCATGCTGTTTGATGCATCACTGGCTTTTGCCGTTATGACCATTTTCCTGATCAACGGTCTGTTGGTGCCGGCACTTGCCCTTTACCTTGCTCGTGGAACAGGGAAAAAGGAACACAAGGCACAGGGCAGGATGAAGGTGTTCCTGATGGATCAGATCCTTGTGATCCATGATGGCAGGATCATAGAAATGGGCAATCATTTGGCATTGTTAAGGGCCAATGGGCTTTATTGTAAAATGTATTCCCGGCAAATGGAACTGTTTGGCGGATGATAATACTGTGATTCCTTTTTTCTGCACAATGACTCAAACCATAGCGAAAAACGATTCACCAGCCGCCCCAAATGGTATAAGATATTGAAGAATAATTGGTTTTAAATGCATATTGCCCCATTATCAGAGTTTCATGCCCCAGAACCAACAAACACAATCTGTCAAAATGAAAGAAACACAATGAAATGCTATGAAGAATTTGACTTTGGGATGGTAAACTGCTATTTTAAAATCCACTTTATCATATGGCTCATCACAACCAGAAACAACCCTGCCAACATAAAGACCATCCACGTTACAAAAATAAAATCAACCTTTTCAATGCTCACAAGCAAATAAATCAATGAGGTAATAAGGATGATCACCCCAAGATAGAGCATGATGTTGCTTGCCGTTTTAATGGATCGATTGGGTTTTGGCTCTGATTGCTTTTTACTTTTGAAGAATCCTCTTTCCAGCATGATAGCGTTATGTTTTCGGGTTTATGCAAATGTATTGAAAAAATATATATAAACCATTTCTATTTGTTTTCTGAGGTGTTTTGTTTTTTCTTTGTTATTTTTACTTCTCTTTTAGCCCATTAATCCAGCAACAAGTAAATGAATGTCAGAAACATAGAGTTCAAAGCAAAGATTGAGGATATTGACGTCCCGGAGCACCAATTAAAGACCCTGAGTCCTGTTTATAAAGGCTTGGACCATCAGGTCGATACATACTTTAACGTGAGTCGTGGCAGGCTGAAACTGCGTGAGGGCAACATTGAGAATGCATTGATTCACTATGAGAGAGATGATACAGCAGGTCAAAAACAGTCCGACGTAATTCTCTACCGGCATGACCCGGATAAATCATTGAAGGATATCTTAACCTTACATCTGGGAATAAAAGCGGTTGTGGATAAACTGCGGAAGATTTATTTTATTGATAATGTGAAATTTCATTTTGATGTGGTAAAAGGTCTTGGCACCTTTGTGGAGGTTGAGGCCATTGATAAAGATGGCAGCTATGATATTGATACGCTGAAGAAACAGTGTGACAAATATTTCCGGTTCTTTGGGCTGGATAAGTCAGACCTGGTTGATGTGTCTTATTGTGATTTGGTGAGTCAATCCAACTCGTGAGATTAGAAGTTTCTCAATCAAAGATAATGATCTTGGAAAACCAAAAGAAAAGTCAATGTGTTATAAACCCCAACATCCTTCCGCAAATTCTTCATTTAAACCATATCTTTGCCTGTTAAACAAATTCGGCCAAATCAATGAAACTCCTTCTCGCTATTGGCCTTCTGGCAACCATTATGGGAGTAGCGGTGATTAGGATGTTTTGGGGCTAACTAATAAAAAGTATGAAATTACTGCAGTCTTATTCACCCAAGGTTTTTGATTCCAATCGTATTAAGAGACCATTATATCTACCAAACAGACCACTATCAATGAAATTAACTGTATTCAGTACACTTTAAACTGCAATGATAGTATTGAGCACCATGTATTTGTAGATATTAATAAGAGATTACCCGTTTTGCTAACTTAAAGATTAGTATATTTTATTCACATAAAGCCGATAAATAAAAAAAATGTCTTGATTAATTGATTTTGTTTTAATAGTTTTTATAAATTTACTACTTGGTTTATTCATGTACTCTGTTTTGGCTTGTTGGTACTCTCGGATTGATTAAAAAACACAAACCGGAATATTTCAACCTTTACAAAAGCAATCAAAATTATTAACCAAAACAAAACCTATGACATGAAACAACCAAAACTTATCCTGACCCTTGTCTTTGTGATGGGGTTTGGACTATTTGCATTAAAAGCCCAACATTCGGTTAACACAACCGGCGGCAATGCCTCAAATGCGAATGGCTCCGTTAGTTATTCTATTGGGCAAATTGTTTATTCTGTTTATTCCAATGTCGATGGAGCCATATCTGAAGGGGTGCAACAACCCTACGAGATATTTATTATCACATCATTGGAAGAATTTGAGAGCATTGACTTAACGCTCAAGGTATTTCCCAACCCCGTGGATGATCGGTTGCATCTTGAGATTTCCGGACAAGATCTTCATCAGTTAAGTGACCTTCAATACCAACTGCTTGACGTTAATGGAAAGTTATTGAAGAAAGAAAGACTCATTGATCACACTGCACTGATCGAAATGGGTGGTAAACAGCCTGGCGCTTATTTCTTAATTGTAACTGCTTCACACGAGAGAATCGGGCTTTTCAGAATCATTAAGAGATAACCCTATCTTCTTTTTTAGCGTTGATAAACCAAAATTTTAACATTGCAAACAAAAACCAATAGTTATGAAGACACTTCACAGAGGCAAACATTTTCTTTTAATTATGATATTACTTGGTATTTACAGCGTAATCCAAGCCCAGGTGCCGCAAAAGATGAGTTACCAGGCGGTGATCCGTGATTCAGGTGGTGAATTAGTAACCAACGGCAGTATCGGCATACAGGTTAGCATTTTGCAGGGAAACCCTGAAGGAACTGCGGTATATGTTGAGCGCCATTTTGCCACAACCAATGATAACGGACTTGTAAGTATTCATATAGGAGGTGGCACTGTTGAGTCAGGAAGTATGGAGGCAATCAACTGGGGTGAAGGACCTTATTTTATTCATACAGAGACCGACTTGCAGGGTGGTACAAATTATACCCTTGCACATACAAGCGAACTGATAAGTGTTCCTTATGCGCTTTATGCCAAAACTTTTGATGGTTATGAAGATCTTTTATCCCGCATTGAAGCATTGGAAGAAGCACTTGATATTGATGATCCCGAACCCG
>SKTA01000153.1 GCA_007122745.1 Bacteroidales bacterium | reverse complement strand
TCCGGACTGGTACGTGCATAGACATCATAATCCGGAACGATTTCCCTGAGTTTTGCATCATCCATCTCTTCAAGCTCCCGTCCCGACATCGCTTTTTCACCATCACCAATGCCAATCTCCTTGCCAATGGCTTTGGCGGTAATCGCATGGTCGCCGGTGATCATTTTCACCTGGATGCCGGCACTCTTACACTCCTTGATGGCATCTACCACTTCATCTCGTGGTGGGTCAATGATACCGATTACACCAAGAAAGACTTTTTCCTTTTCCAGATCATCCTTCTCAATTTCTGTTCTGCTTTTATCAGTGATATTGAATGCCGCACCGAGCATTCGCTGCCCCTTGGCCGCAACCTCCTCCGTTTTTTTCTCCCAGTAATCGTGATCAATGTCCTGCTCCCCGTCAGCGGTATATTGCTTATTGCACATTTCGAGGACCCTTTCGGGCGCACCGGTCATGAAAACAATGTGGTCATCATCAACCTTGTTCAGCGTGGCCATGTATTTATGGTCCGATTCAAAAGGGATGTGGTCGATCCGCTCAGGCTTGAAATCCTTGAATCCCCCTTTATAACTCAAAGTCAGCAATGCCCCTTCGGTGGGTGTGCCTGTTAGTTTCCAATTGCCCTCTTTGTCTTTTGATATTTCTGAGTTGTTGCTCGTGCGGATGGTTTGCAGAAGCTGCATTAATACCTTATCTTCTTCCGGATCGACCTTTTTATCGTCAACAAGGATCGCGCCTTCCGGTTCGTAGCCGGTTCCCTCAACGGTATATTCCTTTTCGGCTGTAATGATTGTTTTCGCCGTCATTTCGTTTCGGGTCAGGGTGCCGGTTTTGTCTGAACAGATCACATTTACCGAACCGAGTGTTTCCACCGAGGGAAGCCGCCTGATGATGGCATTGCGCGATGCCATCCTTTGTACGCCAATGGCCAGCGTGATGGTCATGATGGCAGGAAGTCCTTCAGGGATGGAGGCCACAATCAGGCTGATGGCTGCCAGGAAGAGCTCCGAAGTGCTGTAGTCCCTGAAAAAATATCCAAAAGCAAAAAACAGACCGGTAATGCCGAGTATGGCAATAGAAAGCCATTTGCCAAACTTGTTGATTTTTTGCAGCAGGGGTGTGGTGATCTTTTCCACCTCCGACATCATTTTGTTGATCTTGCCAAGCTCGGTGTCTTCACCCGTGGCGACAACCACCCCGGTTGCTTTTCCATACACCACCACTGTCCCCGAGAAGGCCATCGAGCTGCGGTCCCCGAGCACGGCATCCTCCTCAACGGCATCCGCGGTTTTTTCAACTGCCGTGGATTCTCCGGTCAAAGGTGACTCTTCCACCCTCAGGTCTTTTGACTTGAGCAAACGAATGTCGGCAGGGATCTTGTCGCCCGACTTGATCAGTACAATGTCGCCCGGTACAAGCTCTTCCGCTTCCACGGTTTTCTTTTTGCCGTCTCTCAGACAAACAGCCTCAAGCGACAGCATTTCCCGGATGCTTTCAAGGGCTCTTTCTGCTTTTCCCTCCTGGAAGAAGCCGATCAGCGCATTCACAATCACCACGGCGAGGATCACCCAGGTGTCGATCCAGTGGTCCATCAAGGCGGTAATAATGGCGGCAGCAATCAGTACATAGATCAACACATTGTGGAACTGCATCAGAAAGCGCATCCAGGCACTCCGTTTTTTCCCTTTGGGAAGTTCGTTCGGTCCGTACTCCTCCAGACGCTTTTGAGCCTCCTCCTTTTCAAGCCCTTGCTCCATTTCGGACCCGAAGTGATCCAAAACCTCCTTTACATCTTTGGCATGCCAGCCATTGTTTTGTTTCTGATCTTGATGATGTTCTTCGTTTATATCCATTCGCTTATTATTTTTATGATTTTCCTGAAAAATCCTTACAAATATACGACCCCTGCGGATATAGTCATATTTAGTCGCACCCGCGCGTGAATCTAAAACACCTCCTTTTTTGTGCGCGTCGACGACGATCGTTTTTTAACCCCTTCATTGTTAGGTGATAAAGATTTAGTTTATTGAACTTTGGGTGCTGTAAAGCACACAACATCCCAAGTGCATCGTGATAGCCGGAGCAGGACAGCCCAAGTACTTTCCGTACCACTATTCCCATTTTAAGACACGCAGGCCGGACTTGGCCGGCCTGCACTGTTGATGTTTTTGGGCGAAAAATCTTTCGCCCGTAAGGGTGATTGGGTTAATCATCTAGTCAACGATTCAACAAATCAACTGAATAGGCCTGTGGTTAGATGCATGATTTTTTCTGTCGTAGCTTGAAGCAATGACGTATCTTTGTCTGTAAATTTATATTTATGGATGTACACGTTCGTTCCTTTGCTTTTTCTGATGCCGATGCCGCTGTTTACCAACAGGGACGGCAGCAGCTGGAAAATACTTTTCCCGATTTGAAATTTTCTTATGTTGATGAAGCACAAGTGCTGCATTTCATTACCGGCGGGTCGGAAGCTACTGCCGTAGCCACCATGCAGCCCGGTAAAATGTATGTGCTGCTTGCCGGTGCAGAAGGAAATTCCTGGGCGGCAGCTACCGAAGTAAAAGCGTGGGCTTCCCGCAATGACATTCCGGCCATCCTTGTTTCAATGGATGATGACAAGGACGTGTTGCGACAATTTGGAACTGTTTCAAACGCATTCAAGGTGCTTAAGGGTAAGCGTGCCGGACTGATCGGCGGAGTGTCGAACTGGCTCGTCGCTTCTGCCTTCCCTTTCAATCTTGCCAAAGAGCGATTCGGAATTGAAATTCAGGAGTATCCATGGCCCGGACTGCCTGGCTGGCTTTCATTTGATCCGGACAACACCTTTCTGGCCACCTTTGGTGAAAATGGCCAGGGTAAATTTGAAAAAGAGGCTCGGATATACGCCTTTTTAAGGCATGTGCTGTCAGAAAAGCAGCTGGATGCAATTACGCTGGAATGTTTCACCATGGTGAAGCAAAAGGATGTAACAGCCTGCCTGGCCCTGGCCATGCTTAACAAGGAGGGCGTGGTTGCCGCTTGCGAGGGGGACCTGGTGAGTTTAACAGGAATGATGCTGGTGCAGTCTCTTACGGGAAAGACGCCATGGATGGCCAATGTGGCCAGATTGTCGGCAGAAAGTGTGCTTTTTGCCCATTGCACGGCACCCCTCGATTTTGTTTCGGAATACAGCACCGACACCCATTTTGAAACCGGAAAATCGGCTGCGATACAAGGTACTGTTCCATTTGAGGTGCTGACTGTATTCAGGATGAACCGGGATCTCGACCGGGCCTTCATTTCCAAAGGTACGGTGAAGGAACGGCCGCAACACGGTTTCGCCTGCCGCACGCAGCTGGAAGTTACCCTGCCTGCAGCAGATATCCTGAAAATGAAGAAGGATCCCCTGGGCAATCACCACCTCCTGATGCCGGGAGATTGCACATCGTTATTACAAATGGCTTGCCGTTACAAGGGAATCCGGGTTGTGTAAATTGTATCTTTAATCGTAAAGTTTAAGATATGCTTATTGTTTTCATCACCTTACTTTTCGTTCTGGCGCTCTTTATCTGGGGGCGGATCCGCCACGATTTTGTTGCTTTTATCGCTTTGTTCGCCCTCGTGGTTTCGGGTATTGTAAAGCCTGCTGAAGCGTTTATTGGTTTTGCCCACCCGGCCGTAATTACGGTAGCTGCAGTCCTTATCATCGGGAAAGCACTTGAGTATTCAGGGCTTATTGATTTGCTGGGGAAATGGGTCATGAAGGTTGGTAAAGGTTTGCTGTTGCAGATTATCGTGTTGTCATTATTGGTAGCAGTTGCATCGGCATTCATGAATAATGTAGGTGCCCTGGCAATCATGATGCCCATTGCCATACATATGGCACGCAAAAGCGGAAATCCCCCCTCCTATATACTGATGCCAATTGCTTTTGCTTCTTTGCTGGGAGGGATGACAACCCTGATAGGCACCCCGCCCAACATCATCATTGCAACCTTTAGAGCTGATGCAACCGGCGAAGCCTTTGGCATGTTCTCCTTTTCTCCGGTTGGCGTTGTCCTGGCGATTGCAGGTATTGCTTTTGTGTCTTTACTGGGATGGCGCCTGCTCCCACAAAGGCAAAGTCAGAAGTCAGATGCAGACCTTTTCGACATCGACGACTATATCACTGAGCTGGAGGTTACAAAGGATTCGAAGATAAAAGGCAAAACCATTGAGGAGCTTTACAAAACCTCTGATGCAGATGTGCAGATTCTGGGACTTGTGCGGAACAACAAACGGATCCATGCTCCTGACCCTGAAGAGGTGTTGCAACATAAAGACATCCTGATTATTGAGACTGAAGCGGCTGACCTTGAAAAGTTTTTGGATGATTCCGGTTTGAAGCTGGTTGGTGGTAAAAAATTCCGAAAGGATGCAGAGGGGTCAAAGAAAATTGCCATCAACGAAGCTGTTGTGATGTCAGGCTCATCTCTTATTGGTCGTTCAGCTGCCGAATTGCGCATGCGGAGCCGGTATGGTATTAATCTGCTGGCGGTTGCACGCCGTGAGCAAAAGATACACCGGCGTTTGGACCATGTTGTTTTTCGTGTTGGTGATGTGCTTCTGCTGCAAGGGCGCGAGCATATGCTGAATGATACCATCAACGCCATTGGTTGTTTACCATTGGCTCAACGGGGATTGCGCATTGGCTACAAAACCAGAATTCCTTTGGCTTTGGGTGTTTTTATAACATCAGTTATCCTTGTGGTTGCCGGGTTATTGCCTGTGCAGATTTCCTTCGCAATGGCAGCGGTAGTTCTGGTGTTGAGTGGTGTATTACCGGTTAAAGATATGTACACGAGCATCGACTGGCCGGTGATTGTGTTGCTGGGTGCGATGATACCTGTTGGGACAGCCCTGGAAACAACAGGAGGAGCGGCCAGTATTGCTGGGTTTATTCTTGACGTTGGAGGTAGTATGCCCACATGGGCCATCCTGACAATTATACTGGTAGTCACCATGTTCTTATCCGACATCATCAACAATGCTGCAACCGTGGTATTGATGGCACCCATCGCGATCAGCGTTGCCAACGCATTGGGCTACTCCATCGACCCCTTCCTGATGGCTGTGGCCATTGGTGGGTCCTGTGCATTCCTGACACCCATCGGGCACCAATCCAACACCCTCGTTATGGGTCCGGGCGGCTATAAGTTCGGAGACTACTGGCGCATGGGACTCCCGCTGGAGGTGATCATCGTGCTGATAGGCATCCCGATGATTCTCCTGGTATGGCCGGTTTGATCCGGATTTTTTGGTGAGAAAGTTTTTTGTTTGTTGGTCGTTTTTTTTTTGACGAGCAGGGTATGTGGTCTGTTTCTTTTTGCTTTGGGGTAATGTTTTTGTTTGAGACGCT
>SKTA01000173.1 GCA_007122745.1 Bacteroidales bacterium | reverse complement strand
AATCGGACCTCAAAAATAGGAAATGTTTATAGGAAAAACGAATAACGAAAAGAGAAAGACGAAAAGTGCAAACAAAATTCAGGACGGGTCGCAATTCCTTTGTCTGATCTTTTTGTAGTCTTCGGGTGTGTTGATGTTTTGAAGGATACCTGTATTCTGCACAGCAACAGATGCATTGGCGTATTTCGCGAGATAATCGCGCAGGTTATGGGCATAATTTTTTTCAGACAGCATGTCTATGATAACATTGTTTCTGATCAATACAGGATGTCCCCTTTTCTTGTTGAAAGAGGGACGGATAACCGATGCTTTGCTGTCATTTGATGCCAAGGCAGATAAGACCTCCAGTGAAATAAAAGGATTGTCTACATTGTGAATAAATACCGGTCTAATTTCGGACAAAGCTTTTAACCCACATTGAAGCGAATAAAAACGCCCAAAATCGGGATGTGTATTGTGAACCAGACGCACAACTCCTGTCCAGGAAGGTTTTAAATCGACCAGTTCCATGCAGGAGGGGCTTGTAACCACCAATACTTCCTTGCAGCCAAAGCTGATGAAAACATCCACGCAGGCATCCAAAAAAGACACCCCATGACGAACCTCTAGAAACATTTTGGGAACCCCCATCCGGCTGGAATGGCCAGCGGCGAGAATCAATGCTGAATATGATTGTCTTACTCCTTTCAATATCTCAACTTTAACATATTTCGGTACACAGGTCAAACCCTGTGTCTACAAATCTTAATCCCGAATCGTAAACTCTCGGGACTTCGCTTACGCTCAGTCTTAATCTTAATCTTAATCTTAATCTTAATCTTAATCTTAACCTCAACCTCAACCTCAACCTCAACCTCAACCTCAACCTTTATATAACAACATCAGTGCCTTCTCCGGGGTCATGGGAGCGTCCGTTTCAAATGGGGCTTTGGGATTAAACGCTTTGATGGCGTTGTAGAGCGCGAAATAAGCACCGATGCCATACATGAGCGGGGGTTCACCCACCGCTTTCGAGCGCAGGATGGCAGGCTCAGGACCATTTGCTGCAAGCGGAATAATGTTCAGCTCTTTTGGCACACTGTAGATGTCTGGAATTTTATAGGTGGACAGGCTGTTTGATTTTAAGACGCCTTCTGCATCGTAACTGAGCTCTTCCATGGTCATCCAACCGAGTCCCTGGACCAGCGCACCTTCTGCCTGTCCACGGTCGATGTTGAAGTTCATGCTGTTGCCAAAGTCGTGAACCACCTCCACCTTGTCAAATGTATAGGTTCCCCTGAGGCAGTCGAGTGTGACCAGCCAGGCAGATGCACCGTAAACGTGATAAGCGAAAGGGTGCCCTTTTTTTGTTTTTGTGTTGAAATGGACAACCGGCGTCGCATAGTGGCCGTTCTCCGTCAGACAGATTCTTTCGAGGTATGCCTCCTTGACGAGCTCATTCCAGTGAATTGTTGTTTGCTTATTGTCTTGATATACCCATTCATTCAGGATTGAGAGCTCAGATTTTTGTGAATTCAGTTTTGAAGCGGCGAGTTCCAGAAGGCGCTCCCTGATGGCGGTGCAGGCAATCTGGGTGGCTTTACCGTTGAGATCTGCTCCGGAACTTGCTGCGGTTGGCGAAGTGTTGCTGACTCTTGTTGTATTGGTGGTTTCGACCTTCACTCTGTCAGGAGAAACGGAAAAGGTTTGCGCGGCCACCTGTATCATCTTGGTATTCACCCCCTGGCCCATCTCTATGGCTCCCGTGCTTACGCCAATGCTGCCGTCGTGATAGACGTGTACCAGCGCACGTGCCTGGTTCATCGTGGTTTTTGTGAATGAGATGCCAAAACAGATGGGCATCACGGCCAGCCCTTTCTTGAACAACTGATGGTTTTTGTTAAAGTCGTCCACCTCTTTTTGAAGACTATCCAAATCATCATGTTTATTCAGGGTGTCAAAGCAGCTTTGTATGTTTACCTGCTTCGCAACCTGACCATACAGGAAAGAGTCGTTTTCCTGCAGTAAGTTTTTCTTTTGGATGGTTTTTGCCGGAATGTTCAGCTCGTGGGCTGCCCTTGCGATGGCTGTTTCAATGAAGAACATCCCCTGTGGACCGCCAAAACCACGAAATGCCGTGTTTGGAGGCAGGTTCGTTTTGCAGCTGTAGCCCGTTATCCTGGTGTTGGGAATGAAATAGGTGTTGGTGCTGTGAAACAAACTTCTGTCGAGCACTGCAGGACTCAGGTCAGAGGCTGCGCCACCATTCTGGTATAAAGTTGCTTCGTAAGCAACGATCTTGTAGTCTTTATCCAGTCCTATCCTGTAATCGGCACTGTAAGGATGCCGTTTCCCGGTCATCTGCATGTCATCCATGCGATGCAGGATCACCTTCACGGGCTTTTTGAGTTTCCGCGCTGCCAGTGCAGCCATGCAGGCATAAGCTGTTGCCTGGTCTTCCTTACCTCCAAATCCGCCGCCAAGACGCGTTACATCCACTTCGACGCGGTGCATAGGTATTCCCAGCACATGGGCTGTGGTGTGCTGCACGTGGGTAGGGCCCTGGGTGGAGGAGTGAATCTTTATCCCGTCGTTTTCGGTGGGGTAGGCGTAAGCCCCCTGAGTTTCAATGTACAGATGTTCCTGTCCGTTGAGTTCGGCTTGTCCCGAAAAGACATGGAAACAATCTTTCCATGCGGCATCAATGTCACCCGAGCTGAATGTGTTTGGCGGGAAAAGTAAAAGACCCTTTTCCTTGGCAATGCGCGGATCGGTAATCGGTTCGAGCGGCTCAATGTCTGCAATAATTTTTGCAGCTGCCTTGCGTGCGGTCAGTTCGTCCTTTGCCACCACAAAGGCGATGGGTTGTCCATGAAACTCCACCTTCTCGTCAGCAAACAGTACCTCATCCGGAATGATGCCTCCAATCTGATTCTCGCCGGGAATGTCGGCGGCTGTAAGTATGGCTTCCACTCCAGGTGTTTTTAAAGCATCGGAAACATCAATCTTTTTGAGAATCCCATGTGCTATGGGGGAACCAAACACCTTGCCATACAGTGTCCCTTTTTGTTCCGGGATGTCATCCACATATACCGATTTGCCCGTCACATGTCCTATCGAATCTCTGTTTTGCATGGTGTAAGTTATCTTAAAAGTTCTTGTAATGAAAAATGGTCGGGAAAAAGTTCAATGAAATGGGCGAAAAACAATTGACGCGCCAGGAGTCTTTTGTATTCTTTTGAACCCCGGACGTCGCTAATAGGTGCTATCTCGTTGTTTAATACATTGACAGCTTCCCTCAAAGTGTCAGCATTCAGCTTCTTTCCAATCAGAAAGGCAGAGCTTTCCATTAAAAACAGGGGAACCGGACTTACCCCTCCAACGGCCAACCTGCATTCGGTAATGGTGTTCTGTTCAGTTTTTACATATGCTGCACTGTTAACACTGGCGATGTCGAGATGGGTTCGTTTGCTTACTTTTTCAAAATTGAAGCCCAAAGGCTCAACAGGTAATGGGAAAAAGACACTTTTAATGTATTCACCCTTCTTTAGGTTCATCTGTTTATAACCAAGAAAGAAATCCTTTAACGGCAGTTCACGCTCTTTCCCATCCTTGTCAAGCAAGAGGTTTGCCCCGAGTGCCAGGAAGAAAATACTCAGGTCTGCAATGGGAGATGCGTTCACGATATTTCCCGCCAATGTTCCCATGTTTCGGATCGGATCGGAGGAGATCAGTTTGTAGTGCTTTTTTAAATCGGAGAACAAATTGTTCAAGATCTCAGAATGCATGATATCGTTTGCCGTTGCCGCCGATCCAATCATGATTTGATCGTTTTCCCTGCGGATCTCTTTCAGGTCTGATCTGTCAAAGAACAGATTCAATGAACTTTCTGCAACGGCATCCGGTTTTTGAACCATCAGATCAGTGCCTCCGCCGATGATTTGTTGCACTTCGGTATTTGCGTTCTGATGATTTTTGATTTTGGATAGCCTTTCGGGAATCTCCTTAAAGTAGGACGGCAGAAAATGATGCTGTATCAGCCAGTTTAGCGGATCTTTCGGGTTTTTGTCTTTTAACATTTTTGAGATGCTGATGGCGGCTCTCTCTATAGATTTGTAGCCGGTACAGCGACAAATATTTCCATTTACCGAGTCGATGGCACTTTTTTCCTCGGATGGCTCGTAGGCCATTGTGTGTCCGGTGAGTGACATGATAAAACCGGGCGTACAGAACCCGCATTGTGTGCCATTTTGATCTACCATCGCTTGCTGTACCGGGGAACAGGCATCCATATTGATTCCCTCAACCGTAACAATATGTTTGCCGTGGGCATTCCCCAGTGGTGTCAGGCACGATACGATGCTCCGGTAATGGAGTTTTTCTTCATCCATGCGTCCCTCCAGCACAGTGCAGGCTCCGCAGTCCCCTTCACGACAACCGATTTTTGTTCCTGGCAGGACTTGCCTGTACCTTATGAAGTCTAGCAATGTGGTGCCCGGATGTGCATCGGTATTGATGATTGAATCATTTAAAAGAAAAGTTGTCATATGAATAGTTCTCTCTTATTTCCGGCTAAAAATAATTATTTTTTTTCTTTGTTATGAAGATGCACGTCCATTTGCGGGAATGGAATGTTGATTCCCTCTTTTGCGAATGCATCATAAACCTTTTCCCGGATATCAAAGTTTAATGGCCAGAAATCGGCTGCATTTGCCCATGCCCTAACGGTGATGTCAACAGAGCTGTCGTTCAGATCAGACAGGAAAATTTTTATTGGCGGATCTTTGAGTACCCTTGGGTCTTCAACGAGGATTCTTTGCAGAATTTGTTGGGCTTTTTGGTAACTGTCGCCATAAGCAATTCCAAATACCCACTGTGCCCGTCGGGTATCATTGGTCGAGTAATTGGTCATGGATCCGGTGGCGAGGCCGCCATTGGGTATGATCACCCTGATGTTATCGGGTGTTTTCAACAGCGTGTTGAATATCTGGATCTCTTCAACAGTACCCATGAACCCCTGTGCTTCAATGAAGTCTCCCACCTTGAATGGTTTGATGATCAGAATGAGAGCACCTCCCGCGAAATTTTGCAGCGTACCGGATAGAGCCAAACCAATGGCCAGGCCTGCAGCACCCAGAATGGCAATGAACGAGGTCATCTGAATGCCTGCCATCCCCATGACACTTATCACCACAAGAATTTTCAGGGTAATGCCCACAAGGCTGCGCACAAAGCCTCTAAATGACGGGTCGATCTTCCTTTTTTCCAATATGTTGTAAAAAACCCTGCCAAGTTTTCCGGCGATCCAGAGTCCGATGATAAGAAAAGCAATGGCACCAATCAGCCTCAGACCGTAGCTCATTACAAATAATTGCAGAACCTCCAAGAAAGATTCTGTGCTGAAATGTATGTTTTGTATGTTTT
>SKTA01000220.1 GCA_007122745.1 Bacteroidales bacterium | reverse complement strand
TTAACGTTAAGCGTTTAGCGTTTGGTTGTTAGCGTCATGCTTTATTATTTATCCACAAATGGTCACAAATTTTTGCACAAATTTCCACAAATACTATTCTCTTTTCCCTTCGAGCTTTTCGTCACTGTTTACCGTTCACCGTTTACCGTTCACTGAAAAACATCGGCCACAGCAATGACAAAAGTATGTAAAAAACAAGGAACATCGGCATGGCTGCCCATCCGAAAGTTATCAACAGAATGATGCATCCGGCAAGATAGATTATTCTTATTCGGTTGTCCTTCCATGTTAATGATTTAACTTTTAACGAAAACATTTTAACCGGGGCAATTAACAAAAACGAAAGAACGGTAATTAGCATAATGTTTGGCCAAAGTATATTTTGTAAGGTGTTCAGCATTGCATAGCTAAAGGATTCTTGCGGGGCGATTGCCAGTGTGAGCGGTACTGATGCGATCAGCAGGGCATTTGCCGGTGTGGGCAGTCCGGTGAAATAATCTTTTGCCTCCTCATCGGTGTTGAATCTTGCCAGTCGCAATGCCGAAAAAATGGTTACAAAAAAAGCCAGAGACGGTAAAACAAAAAGGTTCGCTTCGGGGTTAATACTTTGAAGCGCATTGCTTAAGTAGTGAAAAAGAATGGTGGCGGGTGCCAATCCGAAGCTGATCAGGTCAGCCAGCGAGTCGAGCTGTTTTCCAACATCCGAATATGCATTGAACAAACGGGCAGCGGCACCGTCAAGGAAATCCAGTATGGCGCAAACAATGATCATCATGGCTCCGGTTTCTGCATTTCCATTCATTATAAAAACCACAGCCATACAGCCCAGGAACAAATTCAATAACGTGATGATGTTTGGAATGGATTTCATGGAATTGAGCATTTAGATTGAAGGTAGGTTTTGTTATGGAACAATCCAATTTTGAGAAACTTCCGTTAAGAAAAAAAGTGTTTCATGTGCTGGAGCGGGGTAAGGCCATTACCGCCAGGCAATTCCTTCATTACCACATAAAACTGTATGCATATTCCGACTTTTTTGTTGAACTCTGGTATATACCCGCAGCAAACAAAATCGACCGTATCGAACTGCTGTCACTTGATGATTTGCTGCAAGTGTATAAAAATGCTTTTGATATCTCTGATCTGCTAAAATAGTCACTTTTACAGAAAAAACTGTTTTTTATCAAGCTTATCTCCTTTGTTGTTTCAAAAATCTTGTCGATATTCGCACCTCAGATCATCCGTTTACCCTTTAACCTTAACCTTAATCTTCCTATGAATAGAATTGTATTTTGGATTTTTATTGCAAGTTTGGTTATGACAGGTTCAATGATGCAAGCCACCGAGGCAGAGCCCATCACCCTTGAAAAGCTATGGACCGAACGCTACTTTTCTCCCAAAACCATCACACGTGGCTTGTCGATGCAGGACGGATACCATTACACCCTCATCCATGAAAACACGGAAATTAAGCAATACAGGTATGATACCGGTGAATTGGTTGATACCATCTTTTCTTCCCGCGGCTTACTGGAAGATGCGGAGGAGAGCCCGCTTAGGATTAATACTTATATTTTGAGTCCAGACGAGCAGATGCTGCTTGTGGGGGTCAAGGAGGAGGCGATATATCGCCGTTCGCGCCGGGCTGAATACCATTTATGGAACAGGGAAACGGAAACACTGGTGCCACTATCAGAGGGCACAAAGCAACGCTTGCCCGACTTCTCGCCCGATGGCAGCAAGATCGCCTTTGTGCGGCAAAACAATCTCTATATTAAGGAATTGTCAACCGGGGTGGAATATCCGGTTACAACTGATGGTCTGCACAATCACATAATTAACGGTACAACAGACTGGGTTTACGAGGAGGAATTTTATTTAACGAAAGGTTTTGAATGGTCGCCTGACGGTCGCAGGATCGCATTTTTGCGTTTCGATGAAAGCCATGTGCGTGAATTTGTGATGATGAAATACGGACAACTTTATCCGGAAGAATACCGCTTTAAGTATCCCAAGGCGGGGGAGGAGAATTCGCACGTTACCCTTCATATGTATGATCTTGAAACCGGTCAACTGACAACAATTGACACCGGTCAGGAAACCGACCGGTATATTCCCCGTTTGCAGTGGACACAAGACCCTGAGGTTTTGTCGTTTCAGCAGCTTAACCGCCATCAGAACCACCTGGAGATTTTCCTGACAAATGCTGCTTCGGGAGAAACCCGCCTTTTATACGAAGAACACAATCAATGGTATGTGCGGGTTACCTTCGACCTGACTTTCCTTGAAGATGGCCGCCATTTTATCCTCTCAAGTGAAAAGGATGGTTATGATCAGCTTTTTTTATTTGATATGGATGGCAATGAGCTGCTTTGTCTTACGCCGGGCAATTATGACCTGAATCGTTTTCTTGGTGTTGATGAAGAAAACGGATTGGTTTATTACCTGGCACGCACCGGTTCTCCACTTACAAACGACTTATATGCAGTGGACCTGCAGGGGGAGAACCGAAGGCGCCTGACCACCGGTTCGGGAACCAATTCTCCCTCCTTTGGCAATGGCTACAGGTTCTACATCAATCGGTTTGCTACCGCTACAAAGCCTCCGGTTTACAGTGTTCATGATGCGGAAGGGCAATTGGTACAGGTGTTGGAAGACAATGCGGAACTGGGTCGTCGGGTTGATTCTCACGGCTTTACAGATCCTGAGTTTTTCAGTTTTGACACTTCGGAAGGGGTAGCCCTGAATGCACAGATGATCAGACCTCCGGACTTTGATCCGAAAAAATTTTATCCGGTGTTGATGTACGTTTACGGAGGGCCCGGACACCAGGCGGTGGTTGATAATTGGAATGTTTTTAATGGTGTTTGGTTCCAAATGCTTGCACAGCAGGGTTACATTGTGGTTACAGTTGACAACCGTGGTACCGGCGGAAGGGGAGAGACTTTCCGAAAAATGACCTATCTGCAGCTTGGAAAATATGAAACCATTGATCAGATAGAAGCTGCCAGATACCTTGGTGAATTGAATTTCGTAGATGCTTCACGCATCGCGATATTTGGTTGGAGCTATGGCGGCTATTTATCGTCATTATGCCTGGCAAAAGGTGCTGATGTTTTTGCTGCCGCCATTGCGGTTGCTCCCGTTACCTCGTGGCGCTTTTATGATACGATTTATACGGAAAGGTTCATGCGAACGCCACAGGAGAATCCTGACGGTTATGATGACAATTCACCCATCAACCACGTCGACAAGATCCGGGGCGATTATTTACTTGTTCACGGCACCGCTGATGATAATGTGCACTATCAGAATGCGATTGAGATGGCTGATACACTGATCGAAGCAGGTGTTGATTTTGAGATGATGATTTACCCGGATCATAACCATGGAATTTTTACAAGCAGCGCCAGACTTCACCTGTACCGCCTCATGACCGATTTTCTGGATCGCAGCATCGGCAGGTGACCGATAATCGATTATCAATTATCCATTATCAATGATTGTCCTTGGTCTTTCTATGTCACCCCCTTCGAGTTTTAGTTTTTGTCATATCCTGCCGTCTATACCTGAGACGCGATGGATCTCAGATCCCAGCTCTCAGATCCCATTAGCACATCTGCTAATTTGCAAATCTTCACTCCCTTCGAGCTTTTCAATCTCAATCCCGAATCGCTTCGCTTTCGGGACTTCGCTTACGCTCAGCCTTAACCTCAGCCTTAACCTTAACCTTAACCTTAATCTTAATTTTTTTTTATTTTCAAAAGAATGTTTATCTTTGCATCCGCTTTTAAAAGTGCAAATTGATATATCAAATTAATAATCAGACAAAAAAGAGGCTAATATGATCATTGTTCCTGTTAAAGAAGGTGAAAACATTGACCGCGTTTTGAAGAAAATGAAGCGCAAGTTTGAGAAAACCGGTGTGCTCAGAGAATTACGAGATCGCCAGAAGTACACAAAGCCTTCAGTAAAGAAGCGCGAGCAAAAGCTAAAAGCAATATATATTCAGAAGCTAAGGGATCAACAGGATAATCAATAGTCTTTTCCCACATTTTTGCAGCCTTTTCTGAAGAAATTTTTGCAAAAGCTGATTTTTTAGCTTAACTTTATTGCGAAAGTTTCTTCTTTTCTTTTCCTATGGTCGGACATTCGGAAAAATTTCTGGACTATCTGCGGCAAGTCAAACGGTACTCGTCTCATACGCTGCTTGCTTACAGGGCTGATTTTGCTCAGTTTACAGATTTTTTGAATGACCAATACGGAGTGGATGATCTTGAGCAAGCAAATGCTTCCATGGTGCGTACGTGGTTTGCGGGTCTGATGGATGAAGGGCTGGCAAAAAGCACCTTTAACAGAAAACGTTCTGCATTAAGGTCTTTATTTAAATTCCTGATTGCAAATGACGTGATCGAATCAAATCCAATGGATCATCTTGCAGCCGTGAAGAAAGACAAAAGATTGCCTGTTTATGTTGAAGAAGACAAGCTGGACACCCTGTTAAATCCAAATGATTTTGAGAACAATTTTCAAGGGATGCGTGATTTGCTGATGCTTGAGATGCTTTACACCACGGGGATGCGTTTGTCGGAACTGATCAATTTGAAGCATAATGAGATTGATTCAAGCCGGAAGCAGGTGTCCATAACCGGGAAGGGAAACAAACAAAGGTCAGTTCCGTTGCTTGACTCGTTATTTTATATATACAATAGATATTGTGATGAAAAAAACCGGGTTTACGGTGCCAATGCATCCCCATTTGTTTTTGTAACAGATAAGGGCAATCAGCTTTACCCTGGTTTTGTGCACCGGAGGGTCTGCAATTACCTTGGCAGGGTGACAACCAAAACCCGGAAAAGTCCGCACGTAATGCGGCACTCATTTGCAACACATATGCTTAACCGTGGTGCTGACCTGAATGCGATCAAGGAATTACTTGGCCACGCCAACTTGTCTGCCACACAGGTTTACACACACAACACAATCGAGAAAATCAAACAAGTTTATAAACAAGCCCATCCAAAGGCGTAAATTATGGAGGAGTAAAGATCATGAAAGTTACCATCAGTTCAATTCATTTTAAAGCAGATGTCAAACTTGAAGATTTTATCAGGGAGAAAACAGCCAAGTTGTCAAAGCTTTTTGACGGTGTTATCGGTTATGATGTTACCTTGCGATTGGATTCTGCATCCAATAATGAAAACAAGATTGCAGAGATCCGCATGTTGATCCCGGGTAATGATTTATTTGCCAAGAAGCAGGCAAAAAGCTTTGAAGAGGCTGTTGATAATGCCCTAGAAGCGTTGCGCCGTCAGGTCAAGAAACACAAGGAGAAGGTCAGGGGTTTATAAGTTACCGGAATCAAAAAAAATAAAAAAAATCAGATATTTTTTGTTGGTTTTTAAAACTTTTGTACATTTGCAGACCTTTTTGCAAGGCATTTTTCTTGCAAAAGCATCGTTGCCGATGTAGCTCAGTTGGTCAGAGCAGCTGATTTGTAATCAGCTGGCCGGGGGTTCGAATCCCTCCATCGGCTCTTTTTTTTTGAAATAAT
>SKTA01000020.1 GCA_007122745.1 Bacteroidales bacterium | reverse complement strand
CACATCTTCACATTTGCACATCTTCACATTTGCACATCTTCACATTTGCACATCTTCACATTTGCACATCTTCACATTTGCACATCTTCACATTTGCACATCTTCACATCTGCTACCTATTGGCCTGGTTCATCTGGATCATGCTGCGGATCACATCAATGGCGACGATGTTTTCACCACCTTGCGGGACGATGATGTCTGCGTAGCGCTTGCTGCTTTCAATAAACTGCAGGTGCATTGGCTTCACGAACTTTTCGTAATGGTCGAGCACTTCAATGAACGACCGTCCACGCTCCTCGATGTCGCGACGGATGATGCGCATCAGGCGGTCATCGCCGTCAGCATCAACAAAGATCTTGATATCCATCCGATCACGCATCCTTGGATTGGAAAGGATCAGGATCCCCTCCACAATCACCACCTCACGAGGATCCGTGGGGATGGTCTCCGTTGCCCGTGCACAAGTCAGGTATGAATAAATCGGCATCGGGATGGTCTTCCCTTCACGAAGCATATCCAGATGCTTAACCAGCAGGTTGAACTCAATGGCGCTGGGGTGGTCAAAGTTGATTTTAGCGCGTTCTTCTGACGAAAGATGGCCGTTGTCTTTGTAATATGCGTCCTGCGAAATTACTGTAACACATTGGTTGGGAAGCTGTTCGACGATCTTATGCACAACGGTGGATTTTCCTGAACCGGATCCCCCGGCAATTCCCATGATAAGCATAGTGTTTTTTTTTGGAAGTAAAAATAAGGATTCTTTTTGAAAACAAACAAGCTTGCCGATCATTCATACAGTTTATTATCTTTGCGAAAAACAGTTTCATGCCTGTTGAATACATTTTGCTGGTCTTTTTGGTCGGTATCCTCACCGGCTTCATCAATACTTTGTCGGGAAGCGGATCCCTGATTAGCTTGCCGATACTTATGTTCATTGGATTGCCGCCACACATGGCCAACGGCACCAATCGTGTAGGTATTTTGTTTCAGAACCTGGTCGGAACGGCAAATTATCATCGTCAGAAGGTTCTTGACATCCCTATGGGGGTCAAGGTGGCCATTCCGGCCATCCTGGGCAGCATAGCAGGCGCTTTCGTGGTGCTTGAGATGAGCGAACGTGCGGTTGAGATCGCCGTGGCCGTTATCCTGCTCCTGATGCTCATCCCCTTATGGTTCAAACCCAAGCAATGGCTCGAAGGGAAAGACCTTTCGGGCAAAAAGCACAATGTCATCCTGAGGTGGCTGATCTTTTTCGTCGTAGGGATGTATGGCGGATTCATCCAGGCCGGCGTTGGCATCTTTTTGCTGGCGGCACTTGTGCTAAACGCGGGCTACAACCTGGTGAAAGCCAATGCCCTGAAGGTGTTCATCAACCTAATATTCACGCCATTTGCACTGGCTGTTTTCATCATTCAGGGACAGGTTGACTGGGGAGTCGGACTGATCCTCGCCCTGGGCAATGCCATCGGTGCCTACTTCGCCAGCCGCTGGTCGGTTGCCTGGGGCCCGGCGTTTGTCCGTTATGTACTGGTCGTCGTAATCATCGGCTCGGGGATCAAGCTGTTGTTTTTTTAATTCGAGAATGGTTTATTGTTTGTTGTTCTTTGTTAAAAAACTTATCCACAAATTCACCCAAATTACTCGCGAATTTTCACAATTTACGAGCTCAGTTCTCAGCTCCCAGCTCTTTCAGCTCGGCACTTCGCTTACGCTCAGCCTCAACCTTAACCTTCCGGTAATGCCACCACATACCGCCGGCATAAACGGCACTGGCGATGATCATGGCAATTGCTGCGCCGGTGACACCCAGGGTGGGAATCAGCAACAGGTTACCTGTAAGCAAGGCCATGCCCATGGCGATGTGGATGTTTCTGACCGGTTTTCCATGGCCGTGGGCTTCGAGAAAACGGCTGAAGAAGATACCTGCCCCGTAAAGGGTCATCCCAATGCCGGCAAGGTGAACAAGGGGAATGACAGGCAGGAATGCATCGCTGTAGAAAAACCTGACAAACGGTCCGGCCAGAAGATACAGTCCGGCAAAGGCAAATAGGGTCAGCAATATGGTAACGGAAGCAAGACGCGCAGGGATGGACTGCTTTTCGGCAAAATCCTTGAACCAGGTGGTGGCCACCACTCCGGGGATCAGGGCCATTGGACGGGAAATGGCCACAGCAAGGGCAAAGAATCCCACACCGGTATTGTTGGCACTGAAATAACTGATCAGGATGCCTGTCAGACTGATCGCACCGGCAGAAAAAAGGTTTCCAACATAGAGATGAACGCCATAGTTTTGGTGATGCGCCCGGATCTCCTGCATTCGCTTGCCAAGGTTGTTGAAAGAGACCCGGATCCTGAAAAATACAAACAGGTATACCACGAGGAAGGCAAGCAGGTAGATCGCCCAGATCACCGTCAGACGGTTGCCGGCGAAACCTCCCGCAAAATAATAGATCAACAGCGCAGCAGAAAAGGTAAACACCTTTGGGAGAAAACGGGTGGCAGCCAGGTCGTGGATCCGGTTGTCGGCGTGCAGCATGTTGTCGAAATAGGGGCGCAGTAAAAAGATCCATCCGGCGGGGATTAGCATCAGAAAAAACCGATCGAGGCCCTTTGCCGCGAGGTTGGGATCAACAAAGGCATAAGCTACAAGGCAAACGGTCATTACCAGGAAGAGCAGGAAAAGGTACACAAGGGTAGCTCCGTAATACTGACGGGCCTTGACGGGCTCCTTGTTAAGCAGCAGTGCACGGTTGCCGGCAAAAAACAATCCGGCCGGAAAGATGATGATGGCAAAATCGAACAGGCTGTCGATAAAACTAAAGTCGCCATACCCTTGCGGCCCCAGGAAGCGGGTGAACACGATGCTCGTGAATATCGACAGGGGGATCCCGGCGAAGCTTGCCGAATAGAGCATTGCTGCCTGTTTGATGCGCAGGTTGTTCCAAATTTCGGTGATGTTGATCCGGTAGGGCATCGATTGTTACGATTCCATGATGATCTCCGCAATCCTTTTGGCCGCCTTGCCGTCCCACATTTCGGGGATGCGCCCCGGCTTGGTGATCCCGCCAAGGATATCCAGCGCAGTTTTTTCCACTTTTTCCATTTGTGTGCCTACGAGGTGGTTGGTGCCCACGTCGATGGTCACGGGCCGTTCGGTGTTTTTCCGCACGGTGATGCATTGTACGCCCATATATGTTGTTTCTTCCTGGATGCCACCGCTGTCGGTGATCACCAGCTCGGCATAGCGTACAAGCGACAGAAACTCTATGTATCCAAGTGGTTCGGTGATGATGAGCCCTTTGGGCAGGTTCTTGTTCAGTCCGTACCGTTCAATATTTTTGTGCGTACGCGGATGCACAGGGAAGACGAGTGTGCGTTCTTTTGCCAGTCGTGAAAGGGTGTCAATCAGCTCCCCAAGTGCTTCGGGATTATCCACGTTGCTTGGACGGTGGAAGGTGGCTACGATATAGTTTGCAGGTTTTAAACCCATCTCTTTGGTTACGGAACATTCCTCAATGAGATTGTAATTGGCCTCAAGGCTGTCGATCATCGTGTTTCCGACGAAATGGATTTTCGAATCATCCATCCCTTCATCGCGGAGGTTGCGCATGCCGCTGTGTTCACTCACAAACAGGTAGTCGGATACCACGTCGGTTACGATGCGGTTGATCTCTTCCGGCATGGATTTGTCGAAGCTGCGCAGTCCGGCTTCCACGTGGGCGATGGGGATGCCCATCTTCGAAGCAACAAGGGCAGCGGCCAGGGTGGAGTTCACATCACCCGGAACAATAACCAGATCGGGGCGCTCTTCGGCGAGCACCTTTTCAAGCTCAAGCATAATGCGGGCGGTCTGTTCGGCGTGACTTCCCCCGCTAACACCCAGACTGAAGTCAGGGCGCGGCATTTTCAGCTGGTCAAAGAAAATCTCCGACATGCGCTTGTCAAAATGTTGACCGGTATGGCATATCTGGTGCTTAACCTCCTTGCGGTATTTCTTAAGTGCTTTGGCCACCGGTGCAATCTTGATAAAGTTGGGCCGGGCACCCACTACGGAAATGATTTTCTTCATTTGTTTATGGTTGAATTGTTGAATCGTTCATTGGTTGATTCGTTGGTTCCCTATTCCCTTTTTTTATCTTTACCGAAAAAGGCCTTTTTCGCAAAGGTAAGGTATTTTTTTTACGCTTAACCTCAATCTTAATCTTAACCTTTACCTCAACCTTAGTATCTTTGCTGTGACCAAAACAGGAAGCAATGACCTTAAAAACGGATAAAACAGGGCAGGAATTAACCCCACGAGAGGGGGCGAACCGGCTGCGTTGGTATGCCCTGTATAGCCGTTCCCGGTTTGAGAAAAAGGCAAAGGTCCTTTTGGAGGAGTCGGGGGTTGAAGTATATCTGCCGCTTGTAAAAACCTGGCGGGTTTGGAGTGACCGGAAAAAGCTGGTGGAGATGCCGTTATTGCCTTCCTATCTGTTTGTTCGCACGGATGTCTCAAACTATCTTACCTATTGCAACATCCTGAACACACCCGGCGTGGTTCGCTTTATCACATTTGAAGGTGTGGCTGTTGCCATTCCCGACGTTCAGATTTCGGCACTGCAGCGACTCAATAGCGAAGGTGTTGATATGGAATGTCTGGAGGTCACACCCGAACCCGGCACTCCGGTGAAGATTGTCCGTGGGCCAATGAAAGGCTACGAAGGTGAAGTGGTTAGCGTGGGTAAAAACAAAAAGCTGGTTCTTCGGCTGGATGTCATTGATAAGTGTATCAACCTCAATATTCCGCTGGCGATGGTAGAAGCGGTTTGAGGTTGAGGTTAAGGTTGAGGTTGAGGTTAAGGTTAAGGTTAAGATATTCTATCAGTAGGCACAGGGCTTGAACTGTGCAATTTGAGAAAATTTGTGGATAAATTAACCCTTAACGCTAAACGCTTAACACAAATCAACCATTCACCCAATCAACAAATCCACAAAAAAGAGGCTGCCTTTCGAACAGACAGCCTCTTGGGTATATATTAGGGGTTGATTTTACATCATTCCGCCCATTCCGCCCATGCCCGGGTTCATCGGGGGCATATCGGGTTTTTCCTCTTTGATATCAGCCAGAACACACTCTGTGGTCAGCAGCATGCCGGCAATCGAGGAAGCATTTTCCAGTGCGATGCGTGTCACCTTGGTGGGGTCAATCACACCTGACTCATAAAGGTTTTCATAGACGCCTGTGTGGGCATTGTAGCCGAAGTCGTCTTTTCCTTCCTTCACTTTCTGTAAGACGATAGAGCCTTCAACACCCGCATTTTCAACGATCATGCGAAGTGGTTCTTCCAGGGCTCTGCGCACGATGGCAGCACCTGTCTCTTCATCTTCATTATCGCCCTTAAAGTTTTCCAATGCGCTCAGCGAACGAATGTAGGCGATACCACCACCGGGCACGATGCCTTCTTCTACAGCAGCGCGGGTGGCGTGCAGTGCGTCGTCGCAACGGTCTTTTTTCTCTTTCATCTCCACTTCGCTGGCAGCACCAACGTAGAGTACGGCAACACCGCCGGCCAGCTTGGCCAGACGTTCCTGCAGTTTCTCCT
>SKTA01000221.1 GCA_007122745.1 Bacteroidales bacterium | reverse complement strand
TGCAAAAAACTGTACAGTGGTTCCCACGGTAAAGGAGATCACCACCGACAGCAGGATTGCCAAAATGATAGCCAGCGCCCTTGCAGAATTGATGTACTCTCCAATCATTTGAATTCCATCACCGGAGGCAATGGTTTTTACCATGGCTATGGCCACGGCGGCGCCGAGGAGCTCAAACACGATAGATACAGTGGTGGAGGTCTGCAGACCGTATGTATTGAAAGCATCGAGCAAAATCATGTCGGTGATCATCACTGCCAGAAAAATGATCATGATCTCAGAGAAATAGAACCTTTCTGGATTGAAGATCCCGCTGCGGGCTACTTCCATCATGCCACTGCTGAAAATTGCGCCGGCAAGCACCCCAAGTGAAGCGATGATCATGATCACAAATAAAGGCGCCACCCTGGCGCCAATCGATGAATTGAGAAAGTTTACAGCATCATTTCCGACTCCGACGGTCAAGTCTGCAATGGCGAGGATCAGCAGGGCCACTACAAAAAACAGATAAACATATTCCATAAATAAGAAACTTTTGTTTATCCAAAAGTAAAGTTGCAATATTAAGAAAATGGGTAAGTAGTGTTAAGCTTTTGTTAAGCCTGATGACATTTTAGGTTGTCAACAACCTGGAAATAATGAAGTAAAATGTCATATAATGAAAGATCTATGCATCGGGGGTGCTTCCCCTTTCTTAAGGGTAAAGGCAAATGTAGATCCGACTCCGGGTGTGCTGCGCACGTTAATTGTTTGATGATGCGCATCGATAATATGCTTCACGATGGCTAAACCCAGTCCGGAGCCGCCGCCCCGGTTCCGGGTGCGGCTTTTCTCACCGCGGTAAAACCTTTCAAAGATGCGCGATAGTTCCTCCCTGGGTATACCTACGCCAGTATCTGTCACCTCTGTCAGAACATGCTCATCCATATCAAAAAAACTCACTTTAACGTGACCTCCTTGCTTACCATACTTTATGGCATTTACCATCAAATTAATCAAAACCTGCTGAATATTTTGTTTATCGGCATACACATACACGGGCAAGTCGTATGAACGACCAAATTTAAGGCTGATCTGCTTTTTCGAAGCTTCTATTTCCATGGTTTCCATTACTTCGCGCACAATAGACACCAAGTCAAATTGACTGAAGGTGAGTTTGACTTCGCCGGCCTCCAGAAGTGAGATGGTCTCCAGATCCTGAATGATTGAGATCATTCTGTTGATGCTCTTTTCGGACCGCAAGAGGTAGCTCCTGTTAACGGCAGGATCTTCCAGCCCTCCATCCAAAAGGGTAAGCACATATCCTTGTATGTTAAATATCGGCGTTTTGAGTTCATGTGATACATTTCCCAAAAATTCACGACGATAGGCTTCCATCTTTTTAAGCTCCCGGATCTCACTCTCCCTTTCCTTTGCCCATTCCATCACCTCCCGGTTGGCCTGCCGGATCATGTCATCTGTATCATACAGATGCTCTTTCTTCTGGTCTTTAGGCGCCTTTAGTTCGTGTATGGTTTTGTATATGAGCCGGATCCTGTCATAAATAAAATGTTTAAGGATATAATGGAACAAGAAAAAAGAGATTAAGAAAATAATTACAGCAGAGAGTAAGATCCAAAATGGATGGATATGGCCCAGACCGGTGGCATTCAAGAGGAACAGTATCAATGCGGACAATAAGCCCACCACTAGTGAAGCGATGAAAGCCAGTTTGCTGGGGGTTGAATCTTTAAACATGCATTACATATTACTGTTTCAAAGGATTGGGGATGAATTTATAGCCGACCCCTTTCACGGTTTTAAAGAATTCGTGACCAATTTTCTCCCTGAGCTTGCGCAGATGAACATCAATGGTTCTTTCGCCGACAACTACGTCATGACCCCAAACTTCAGAATAGATCTCATCTCGGGTAAACACTTTATTTGGTTTTGAAACAAGGAGGAACATCAGTTCAAATTCCTTGCGTGGCAAAGTAATCTGTTCATTATCTTTCCAAACAACATAGCGTTCCCTGTCAATTCTTATGCCCTCTGTCTGCGCCTGACTATCTGTTTGGCCTTCCAGATGGTAGCGGCGCAAAAGTGCTTTTACACGACTGATAAGCAAGCTTGGTTTGATCGGTTTGGCTATATAGTCATCGGCACCTGCACCAAATCCGGCAAGCTGGGAATAGTCTTCGCTGCGGGCTGTCAGGAAAGCAATGATGGTCTGCGCCATTTCGGGCATCTCCTTCAAACGTTCGCAAGTTTCAATGCCATCCATGCCGGGCATCATCACATCAAGGATCACAAGTTGAGGGTGGACTTTTGCAGCCAGGGTAAGTGCTTCAAAACCATCCAATGCCGTATAAACATTATAACCTTCCTTTTTAAGGTTATAGCTTATGAAATCAAGAATATCCGGTTCATCATCAACAAGAAGGATGGTGTGGTTTTCAACAGACATCGTGGTGTTTTGTTGGTTTTCTGCAAAGGTAAGCTGTAAATCTTTATCTTGTTCAACACTTTATCATACTTTATTGAAATGTTTATATTCACTTAACAATGGCTTAACAATAAAGTGAAAAATGTCAAATAACAGGTCAAAATGCAAATTTCTTTCCCAATAAGGCACTTTTTTTTAAATTAAAATCATAACTTGCATCTTTATTAAAAAAAAAACAAATAAGATGGGAGAGATTCCTGTATTGCTTTTACAAACGGTTGGTTTGGGGCTTCTAACCGGATTTGTTTTTGGTTTTCTATTTAAGAAGGTTGTAAAAATTGTTTTGTTCCTGATTGCCCTGGTTATTGTATTGGTAGTTGTTCTTGGACATAATGAAATTCTTGACATCGACTGGCTGTCAACAGGGGAAGCTTACCAGGAGATCTTCCAGGAACGTTTTACCGAATATAGCCAAAGGCTTCGCATTCTGATGCGCAATGCCCCATTTGCAATTGGGGTTATTATTGGAGCTCTGATAGGATTAAAAAAGGGATAAGGATTATTCAGCAAGCTTGTATACCCTGATATAATCCACTAGAAACTCAGAATAGTAATCGGGACCAAGTTCTTCGAAGCCGGCGTAACGGATGCTGTTGTTTATGACAACCCACATGGGTTGATTGAACCATTTATCAAGAATTTCGCGGTCGTCATAGCTGAAAACCAGCACCCCGTTGGTGTAAAAATCCAACCGGTCGGGATACCATTCCACGGCAAACTCATAGAACACGTTGCCGATGTTTCTCGGACGATCGATCTTTATCGGCCAGGCTCCCATCTGTTTTCGGTTTTCCTGTGTGCCATAATGAAGGTTAATTTCCTGGTAAACCACACTTCTCCCGGTCTCCCGGCCCAAAGCTTCAATGATGTCTATTTCAGGTGGCCACGGTCGGCCCCATAACCAAAATGCAGGCCAGCTATGTGGTGCATATGGCAATGTCATCCGGCATTCAAATCGTCCATATTGCTGTTCAATAAAATTATAGGAAAACAGTTTGCTCACCTCATATGGGAACTCAATCACTGAATCCAATTGGGATACATAAAATTCACGCGGATTGTAACGGCTTGTAAATGCGGCATAACCACCTTCCCTCAGTTCGGGCGGACCATAATACACATTCAACCTCCTGGGATGATACATATTTGACCCACCCAATTTCCAATGATCCGCATCACCGGTTTTATTCCACGAAACACGCTCAAATGTTTCATTCAGCACCAGTTCAAAACCCTCCTTTTCCACGGGAGATTTGTTATTGATCCTGTCTGAACCGACAATCCTGTATGAGCCATAACGCATTCGCAGATATTCATTACTGCCGGCGCATGCCGTTAACAGGGTCATGATAATCATGACGATGAGGATACTTTTTATCCTGCCTGTGTTAATTTGTTTATATTTTCTTACGTATTTGATATTCTGTGTTTTGTAAGTTTACCCCAGATCAGAAATTGATATTAGAGGTTTGATGTTGGATGTTAGATTTTCTTTTTCTAACATCAAACCTCCAACCTCCAACCTCGTGCTTGCATAATCATCCTACTGTGTGTCAAATAATCCTGTTATGGGTGTTTCATGTGGTGTTGGATTACAGATTGTCATCACAAAGATAACAATCTATCGCAGTACCTCGTATTTTTTGAGCTTGCTGTCGAGTGTTTGCCTGATGGCATCCAGCTGGGCTGTCTCCTGGAGGCTAAAGGTAATGGTAACCAGCACAAAGCCAACGGGAACGGTTGTAATTGAACGCTCATGGGATATTTCGTTGATATTGGCGCGCAGCCGCTCCAAAATGGAGATGATCGACTTCAGTTCACCAGCCACATCCGGGATGAGCACAGCTATGCGGGCTCTCAGCCCCTCTTCCATCATCCCTTTTTCAAGGATCTGCTCCAGCAGGCCCATGTTTATGTTTCCTCCACTGATGATCGGAACCACATTCCTGCCGGCCAGGTCTGTTTTCTTGTGCAAAACGGCTGCCAATGCAGCAACCCCTGAAGGCTCGGCGAGAAGTTTTGCACGCTGCAGCAGCAAATAGGCAGTATGGGCAATTTCGGCATCATCAACCACAACGATCTCATCAACCAGCTTTCGGGTGGCCTCAAAGGTCAGGTTGCCGGGCGTTTTCACGGCAATCCCGTCGGCAATGGTTTGCATGTGTGCCAGCTTTTCAGGCTTTCCCGCCTTCAAAGAGTTCTTCATGGATTGTGCACCGGCCGCCTCCACCCCAATGATCCGGATGTCGGGGTTCATCTCCTTGAGAGCAATGGCAATGCCAGCTATCATGCCGCCCCCACCGATCGGCACCAAAACATCCTGAATGCTGTCCATCGCCTGGAACAACTCCAGTCCGATCGTGCCCTGACCGGCTATGATCAGCGGATCATCAAACGGATGCACAAAATGGGCGCCCGACTCCGACTGGTATTTCATCGCAGCCGCATAGGCATCATCAAACGTGTCCCCCTCAAGAACAACTTCGGCGCCATAGCTGCGCGTGGCAATCACTTTTAACGGAGGTGTAAAAACGGGCATGAACACCTTCGCCCCAACCCCGACAATGCGTGCCGCGAATGCAACACCTTGTGCATGATTGCCCGCCGAAGCACAAACAACACCCTTTCTTAGCTCCTCCTTCGATAAGCTGCTGAGCTTATTGTAGGCACCCCGCACCTTAAACGAGCCGGTCGATTGCATGTTCTCCAGCTTCATGTATACATTGGCACCCGACATTGCTGAAAAAGATTTCGTATGCTCAAGCGGTGTATGCTTTACAATCCCTTTTAAGCGCATTTGGGCCTTAATGATGTCGGAATAATCCGGAAGTTTACTCATACCTCTTTGGTTTGGAATGAAGAAAAAGCCTACCCCCTTAACGAAGGTAAGCTTTTCCCACTAAAAATCATTACATTGCTACGGAACAGCAGATCATTCTGCGTCCTCGTACTCCTTCAGAATATCCTTCACCCCGTCAGTAGTTACACGGCCATAGGTCTTATCGCCAACCATCACCACGGGTGCAAGGCCGCAGGCACCTACACAACGCAGACATGTAATCGAGAATTTGCCGTCACCGGTGGTCTCCCCTACCGGCACTTTCAGCAAACGTTTGA
>SKTA01000094.1 GCA_007122745.1 Bacteroidales bacterium | reverse complement strand
TTATCGTTTGTCTTTACCTGCCGGAAAACATGAACTGCGGTTTCAGTACCTGGGATATAAAACAGAAGTCTTAGATGTTGAGGTTGTTATTGAATATGTGCCGATTGATGTTGTTTTGGATGTTCAGCAATATATGTTACCTGCTGTGGTTGTAACTGCCTCCGGAGAGGATCCTGCTTATTTCATCATGCGGCAGGCAATTGGCATGAGCCAGTATTACCTGAACCAGGTATCAGCTTATTCAGCAAGGGTTTATCTCAAAGGCTCAGGCGTGATTACCAGCATGCCTGCCGTTGCTCGACGTCAAATCGAAAGGGAAGGGTTGGTGGAGGGCAGATATTTCGTTACTGAAACCATTTCCGACATCCATTTTGAACTGCCCGACAGAATCCGTACGGAGGTGATCTCTTTGCGCAGCTCGGGAAATGATAATCAGTCAAACCCTATGGCATTCGTTACAATAAGCATGTATCGCGACATTGATGGAATCATCTCCCCACTTAGCAGAAGTGCCATGCAGGTTTACAGGTTTGAACTTGCCGGCAGTTTTATGGAAAACGGACACCAAATCAACCGGATCAGGGTGATTCCAGGAAGGGGAGGAACAGATCTTTATCGTGGGTACATCTATATCAGGGAAGGATCCTGGAATATTCATTCCGTTGACCTGATCGTTGATCAGAACCTTTTCCAGATGTATATCAGACAGGTCTATCAAGAGGTCGTTCCGGATGTCTGGATGCCGGTGAGTCAGAATTTTGATGTAGGCTTTTCGTTAATGGGACTTGAGATTCATTACCAGTATGTGGTTTCCGTAGGGGATTATGACGTGACTATGAACCCTGATCTTGATCACGATTTTTATATTGGCAGATTACGCGATGACCAATACTTACAAAGCATTACCGAAACCGGCATCATTCGGGAAAGCGTCAAACCTGACATGGAAAAACTGGAATCTGTCAAGCCGAGGTCTGAGCGGCAACAGGAGATACAATCGCTAATGGAATCCAATAATCTTACCAACAGAGAGATGAGACGTATGAACCGCCTGATCAGGCGAGAGGCCAGGGTTTCCCGAAGCAGTGAATCGCTGGAGCTGTTTCCTTATGAAACTACCATAGATGACAGCGCCAGGGTGCGAACCCATGAATACTGGGAGGCTAACCGGCCGGTACCGTTAACGGAGGAGGAGCGGCAAAGCTTCCAGGAGCCATCGGCCGGACGCGCAGATGATGATGAAAGGGACACTGCTTTGCTGCGGCAGCTTTTGCTGGGCAGCAGGCACAACCTCAAAGAAGATCTTTATCTGAGACATAATGGACTTTTGGGACCTTCATCGTTTTATTTCAACACAGTGGATGGGATCCCTTATGCAAAAAACATTTCCCTTCAATACCGTCCGGAGACGGGTCGTTTTGTTACTTTTAACGGAAATTTCAGCTACGCTTTTGCCCGTGAGCGGCTGCTGGCAGATGCCGGCATTCGCTATGAATACAATCCCTTTCGCAGGTCTTATATTTCCCTGTCGGGCGGAAGGGAAACCTCCGATTTTGCTGCGGAACGGGGGATACCTCCGGCTTTCAATACCATTGCTACATTGTTTTTTAGACAAAACCTAATGAAACTCTATGAGAAGGATTTCGTCAACATGGAGCACAGAACGGATATCGTAAATGGTCTTGTTTTTACTTTTGGGGCAGAATACGAGAGGCGCAGGCGCTTAACCAACAACAACCTGTATTACATCTGGGATCCGTTTAATAATGATTTTACATCCAACACACCGGTAATTAAAGGAGTTGAAGATCAAAGCTTTGAAGACCATAACGCACTTATTTTTGATTTCAGGTTGAGTTATACACATCGCCACTATTATCGTATGCGGGGTAACCGCAAAGTGATGGCCTATTCAAATTTTCCAACCTTTTCAATGCGATTCAGGCATGGCCTGGAAGATGTTTTAGACAGCGATGTAAGTTTCAGCTACCTGGAAGCATCACTACATCAGCAATTTGAACTGAGGTTGCTTGGTCGATTTCGTTACCATCTTTCCGCAGGAACTTTTCTGAACGAGGATAAAATGTATTTTGCCGATTACCGGCATTTTCATACCAATCCGATATGGATAAAAAGCAGCAATCTGTCAACCATGTTTATGACTTTGGACTATTATGAAAGGAGTACAACCGGTGACTTCCTGAGTTTCAATTTGCATTACGATCATAGCCGGCTGCTGTTAAAACGCCTGCCATTTTTGTCTGATAAGCTTTTTCGCGAAAAATTGTTCTTTAATACATTGATAATGGATGACCATAAACCCTATTATGAATTTGGCTATGGTCTGGATCAGCTTTTTTTATTGTTCAGTATTGAGGTTGCCAGTGGATTTTCGGGAGGCTTGCATCAATATACAGGTGTCCGGATTGGAATCCCCTTGTCGGATGTTATAAATATCAATTAAATCGCAAATATTCAGATCAAGAACCATACGCCACCTAAAATGGCGATAAATGAGCCCAGGTAAAAGGCCCAGTAAGGTTTTGGACGTGCAGGATTTCTACCAAACAGGCGGATTGTGATCGAATACATCCGGGTTCTGTTTCTTGACACAAAAGAATAAAAGTGGTCAGCAAGAAATCGGAAAACCCCTATGCGCCGGTAAAGCGGCATTACCCATTTCCATTTTGAACCATAGCGGTGCAGTGCCTGAAACACAGCACCCGGCCCTACAAAAGCACTTCCGTCTACATCAATGAAACGGATTGCCTGACGGAAATATTTGAGGTCAATATCAGGAAATTCCTTGTAAACCTGTTGAAAAGGGATATAATTTACCTTGTCGCCAGTGTGTTTTTTCCATTTGATCACCCAGTAGTGACAAAAACCGCAATTTTCGTCCCAGGCCATCACCGGCCTGTCTTTCGGCGGATATTTCGTGCTGTGAATTCGCTTAAACATATTAAGTCATATTTGCAATGTAGAATATAAATTAAACAGCCAGGGAAGTTTTTTGTTTGCTATTCAGATTATGAAAGTCGCATTTTCGCAGCGCGAACAGATCAATTGAATTTACCAACACCACTACCATATTCTGAAAGCCATTCTGTCGAATCAAAGAATAAATGATTCAACAAATCAAAAAGAACCGCCCCAAAGTGGAAGCGGTTCTTTTAACAACATGAACAGAGAGGTATTTAAATGCTTTTGGAAACTTATTTGTTTCGAATGGCTTCCTGAAAAACCTTGTTAAGGTCAAATGGGAGCTCTTCTTCGATTTCAGGCTTGGCTAATTCGCTCAGATCAAATACTTGGTAGGCCCGCTCCGTTTGTACGCTCTGAAAAACTGCCGCTACTTCAAAGGGAAGCTCTTCAGTGACCTCTTCACCCATTATGGGTTGGACCAATGTTCTTCCGCATGCGTCAAAAAAAGTCAGGGTTTTTCCTGTTGGGTTTGCAAACAATCCGGAGACGCTGAAAATGATTGCTGCTGCTGCGATGATGATGCTTTTGGTATTCATGACTTTGTGGTTTTTATGGTTGTTTTTTTTCTATTTCAGGTTCGCTAAATATTATACTATATCTGTGCCAAAACTTATATAGTATTGTAATAGAGTGTTATATGAAATTATTTTCTTAATATATTCATAATAAAAGTGTCCACAAACGTACATGTGATATGCGTTTTTGGACGCTTGTGCGAATTTGCCAAAATGTACTATTTTTGGTATTTGTTTTCTCATCCATTTAATCTATGAATATGTATATGCTGCGCAAAATTATCGTGTGCCTGATGGTCATCCTTGGTGTATCAGGCATCCAGGATGTTCTCAGTCAACCCTTTCCTGCCGGTTTTTCCATGATGAACCAGCGTAACCATCCTGAGCTTAAATGGACGAGTGTGGAAACGGAACATTTTATCATTAGTTATCCGGATCACTTGTCGGGAATTGAAGCACAGGCTGCTTCGATTGCTGAAGCCACTTATGAGGCATTGTCGGAGAACCTGAATGTAGAATTTGACTATAAGATACGTATCAATCTCAGCGATGAAGATGAGATCATGAACGGTTTTGCCGTTCCCTTTCCGCGGGCATATACAAACATATGGGTCAACCTTAATGAAGTGGCAGAGGGGTGGAGTGGCCCGGAAAAATGGTTGCGGACCGTAATTGCGCATGAACTTGCCCACATCTTTCATTTTGAAGCGATAAAATCAAATCTGCCATTAATCGGAACATTGGGTATTGCCCCTTCGCTTCCTGTTCCGTGGACAGAGGGCATTGCCCAGTATTTCACCGAGCCGTGGCACGCCCTGCGAGGTGATGATCTGCTTAGAAAAGCATTTTACGACGGACGTCCTTCCTACACTGACGGTACATCCATGCGCAACAGGTCTTTAATGTATGCCGTTGGTAATGCACAGCTTCGTTATTTCGCCCACACCTATGGCGATACACTTGTGCCTGAAATCCTTGCGCATCGAAATGAGAAGCTTGGCGGACTTATCCGTGTCCATAACTTTAAAAAGGCATTTAAAGAGATCATGGATCGCTCTTTTGATGATTTTGAAGATGAATGGCGGAGGCATGCCAACATTTATTACCATAGCCTGGCTGCCCGGATGGAACGAACCGATTCACTGGGGGTGGAGCAGGAAAAAATCCCCGGCCTCTTTATCAGCGATGTTCAATACAGTCCGGATACAACCAAAATTGCCACACTGGCATTGCGATCCAGACAACAACCCTATCAGCAACTTGCTATTATCACCAATGATACAATCAGGGAGCGAAATGTGATTGCAGAAGGAAATTTCCGGACACCGTTAAGCTGGAGTCCGGATGGGGAAAAGATTGCCTATGCTTCTATCCGCCGTGGTAACCATGGCTCACTGTTGAACGATATCTACCTGATTGATGTGGAATCGGGCCGCCGTACACGGCTAACCCACTCCAGAAGGGCCTCCTATCCTCAATTTTCACCCGACGGGAAAGGATTGTATTATGTTGTGAATGAGAATGGAACAGGAAATGTTTTCTTTATGGACCTGGATAGTAGAGAAGAACAGAGAATCACCTCTTACCAGGCGGATGTGCAGCTTGGCAGGCTTGCGATCCATCCAGACGGCATTTATATTGCCTTTGCTCGCTTTGAGGAGGATGGGAAACGGCATATTGTTGTGCTGAATCGGCAAACAGGATCTGAAACGATATTGACAAACCCCGAACATGACGACAGATATCCCTTGTGGAATCATGATGGTACTTTGCTGGCCTTTACCAGTCTGCGCGATTATGTTTCCAATGTGTTTGTGATCGATCCTTTTGACGAGGATGCAACCGAAGAACGTGTCACTGCCCTCTTTGCCGGCGGAACCGCCCTGCAATGGCTGCCACCCGATTCGATAAATGCAGCCGGCACTATGGTCCTTACCGGATCAGATACAAAGAGAGACAATCACATTCACCGGATAGATGCCTCCAGGAGAGCAGGAGACTTGGAATTGTCCGTGAATCCATCCTATACCGCGTGGTTGAGCCATCAGCCTCCTAAAGTGATCCCTTCACAAATTGCCCCGGATGAAGGGCTCATCCAAAACAGACACCCCTACAGCTCCTTGCGCAATATCTCACATG
>SKTA01000237.1 GCA_007122745.1 Bacteroidales bacterium | reverse complement strand
TTGAGACCTGATCTTTCCTGGAAGGCATCTTACGCCAGCATGAATCAGTATGTTCACTTGCTCAGCACCACAGGCATAGGTCTGCCAACCGACCTCTGGGTTCCTTCCACAAAAAACATCAAACCACAGTCAACCTGGCAAATTGCCAGCGGCTTTTCAAAGGACTTTAGCGAGAAAGCACTGGAATTGTCCGTTGAAGGTTACTATAAAAGATCAAGAAACACCATCGGTTATCGCGAAGGAGCATCATTTCTATTGATAGATGACCCTTCCGAGGCAGGCAGCTTCAGCTGGGAAGACAACATCACCTCAGGACAAGCCTGGTCGTATGGCGCAGAGTTCTTTCTACAGAAAAAAACCGGCCGGCTCAATGGCTGGATAGGTTATACCCTTTCGTGGACACAATTGCAGTTTGATGAAGTGAACAATGGCCAAAAATATTGGGCGCGCTACGACCGAAGGCACGATTTTTCAGTTGTAGCCATTTACGAACTTCGCCCGCACATCACATTGTCAGGCACCTGGGTGTACTCAACAGGCAATGCCCTCTCCCTCCCTATCGGTGAGTATTCAAGAGTTACCCACAACCCCTGGGGACAAAGCACCTATTATTACGACAACAGCTTTAATACCGAAAACACCCCATTCAGACTGTCACCCTGGAGTTATATCAATGATTACAGCAGCAAAAATGCCTTCAGGGCAGGCGCATATCACCGCCTCGATATCGGAATCCAAACAAAAAAACAAGTAGAAATCTTTGGTGCCCCGGTTGAACGCACCATCGAATTCAGTGTGTATAACCTGTATAACAGGATGAACCCATTCTTTTACTTTGTTGAATGGGACTATGAACAGAGACATCTTAAGCAGATGTCCCTGTTCCCAATCATTCCATCAATATCATTAAATTTCAAATTTTAACCCATGCAACACTTCCATATCCCTGCATTTTACAGAAAGCTTAAAATAAAGGTTTCAATAAAAAAATGGACAGCCATCCTGGCCGGGTTATTTGTTTTATCTGCCTGCATCGAATTGGTTACTGATATCGATTTCCCGGATCAAGACCCAAAAGTAGTGGTGCATTCGTTTATATCACCGGCTGATACCGTGGCCATGGTGCTGCTTACCTGGTCAAAGCCAATCAGCAAGCCCGACAATGAAAGGATTCATTTTATTGAAGACGCCACAGTACAAATCAACGACCGGGACGGAAATCCAGCTCAACTTCAATATGATCCCGAAAGAAAGCTCTACAGCGTGTCCACAAATGAATTTCAAATTCGCGCAGATCAGCAATACGAACTCCAGGTTGATGTTCCAGGGCACCCACCAATCCATGCAAGTGCATACGTGCCACTTGCCAACCACAGCCTGACTTTTGAAAGTCTCGACACATTGCCCGGCGCGGGGTCGGACAGAGTTGTACTGGAATACTCATTTACTGATGAACCGGGCGAACGGGAAAATTTTTATGCACCTGGGGCTTACCGGCAAGTTGAAGTATACGATTGGGAAAATGACACAACGAGGCTGCATCAGATATGGATGTATGCCACTTACGGAGACTATTACATTTCCAACAAGGGGAATGAGGGAAACACCTTCCTGATGCGGGCCGAAACTTATATTTATAATGACTCTTTTGGGCCGGATGGTGGTCAGGATGTGCACGGCCAAATCAGCATCCTGTTGCTGACAACAGATGAGCATTATTACAGGTACCACCGTGCATTGGAGAATTATTATCCGGATGATTTCTTCTCGGAGCCGGTACACGTTTACTCTAACATTGATGGCGGACTTGGTGTATTTGCCGGGTATAACAGATCAGAGCTGGTTATTGAATGATAACTGACAGGTGTTTTATTGCGACATGGCAGCTTCTATATCTGCCACGGTTTTCGGGATCGGTTTACCCAAAACGTGGTAGCCGTCTTCCGTGACGAGAATGTCATCCTCAATGCGAATGCCTCCAAAGCCGATGTACTCTTTTACCTTATCGTAGTTGATATAATCGGTAAATTTTTTCTCCTGTTGCCATTTTTCTATCAGGGCTGGTATGAAGTAAGTGCCCGGCTCTACCGTAAGCACAAAGCCTTGCTGCAACTTGCGTCCCAACCTGAGGAATGCCGTGCCAAACTGCTCAGATCTTTTCACCTCATCATCATATCCGACATAATCCTCACCAAGATCTTCCATATCGTGAACATCCAGTCCCATCATGTGTCCCAAACCGTGAGGCATAAAAAGTGCATGTGCGCCCTGCTCAACGGCCGATTTTACATCACCCTTCATCAGGCCGAGGTCTTTGAGTCCGCCGGCCAAAACCTCTGCGGCAAGCAAATGAATGCTCCTGAACGTCACACCCGGACGAATGGCTGCAATCGACTCCATCTGGGCTTTCAACACAATCTCGTATACCTCTTTTTGCTTCGTAGTAAACCGTCCGCTTACAGGCATGGTGCGCGTATGGTCGGTGGCATAATGAAGCGCTGTTTCCGCGCCACCATCCATCAACAGCAACTGACCCTCCTTGAGTTTGTTGTCGTGTGAGTGGTTATGCAAAGTTTCACCGTGAACGGATAATATCAATGGAAAAGATAGCATCCCGTTGGCCGAAATGGCAATGCCTTCAACCACACCGGCAAGTTCGTGCTCATACACACCCGGACGGGCCATTTTCATGGCGGTGGTATGCATCAGCCATGCCACGTCCATCGCTTTTTCAATTTCTCTGATCTCTTCCGGTTCTTTTACAGAGCGAAGCTGAACGATAGCCTTGATCAGCTCCACGGAGGCTTTCCCCTTTTGTTCAGCGGGCTTAATATCCAGCAATTCTTCCAGCAAAAGCATATTCTCTGCCCTGTAGGGTGGCAGAAAATGGATCTTCCTTCCTTTGGCACGGGCAGCAGAAACCTTTTCTGAAAGCCGTGAGAAGGGTTCAGCATGGGCAACACCTACCGATTCTGCCCTGGATTTTAATGAGGGTTGCGGCCCCATCCAGATGATGTCATCCAGACTTGCGTCGTCACCGAAGATTGTCTCCAAGCCATCATCAAGATCAATAATACCTGCCAGCCCTTGCTGATCCAGTCCGAAAAAGTATAAAAAATTGCTGTCCTGACGAAAGCGGTATGTGTTGCTCTTATAGTTCATGGGCACATCAACATTGCCAGGTAAAAGCACGATGCCATCTTGCAAAAGGTTTTTCAGTTTTTCCCTTCTTGCCGTATAAGTCGTTTTGTCAAACATGTTTAAATTATTTTAATGATTTAGGTTTTGTTTTTCGTTTAGCGTTTAATATTACCAAAATTACACAAATGCCGTGAACAGGCAAAGTCAGAAATAAAAATGAGACAAAAAACCGGGCAGGTCGATATGCATCCACTTTTTTTCTCCCAACAGGGCTATTTATAACCATTTTAAATAACGCCCCTATTTTGGAAAATAAATAAAGTTCCTATACATTTGTTTACAACCTGTAAATTCCAATCATTCATTAACCTCATCTTATGAAGAAGCCCATTTTAAATTTTTCATCTCTAAGTCAAAAGTATATCATGGCTTTAGCGGGGATGTTTCTGATGCTGTTTCTGATCTCTCATCTGATCACGAACCTTTTGATGCTCGCGGGAGATGGTGGAGCCGCCTTTCGCAACGCTGTTTCATTCCTTACCGCCAACCCGGTAATCAAAATTGTTGAGTATGTGCTTTTCGCAGCATTCATCATTCACATTATCCTGGGTTTTGTGTTGCAGTTGCACAATTATTATGCACGACCGGTTAAATACCGGAAGTCGTTGCGAACTGACACATCTCCATTTTCCCGTTACATGTTCCATACCGGGATCATCATTTTGATTTTCCTGGTGATCCATTTGGTAAATTTCTTTTTCATCCGACTCGGGCTCGTTCCGTTGCCTGATATTGCTACCGACCGGCATGACTTTTTCCCCGTCGCAGCAGAACTGTTTCAAAACCCCTGGTATTCGGCAATCTACCTGGTATCATTTGTTTTCCTCGGTTTTCACCTGCAGCATGCCTTTCAATCTTCATTTCAATCGCTCGGTCTCAATCACACAAAGTACACGCCGGTCATAAAGGTGATCGGAACAATCTATGCCATTGCCATCAGCGTAGGTTTTGCAATCATTCCCGTATACTTTTTGTTTTTCTACAATCCTCCCGGATAGATATTGAGCAACTGGCTTTTTAATGTTCAAGGTCAGCATTTAAACAAAAATATATTTTAAGATCATAAAACAAACCAATACATAAAGCGATGCAAAAGCTTGATTCAAAAATTCCGGATGGTCCAATTGCCGAAAAGTGGAGCCGTTATAAAGCCGGCTTACGGCTGGTGAATCCTGCCAACAAGAAAAAGATCGAGATCATTGTTGTGGGCACGGGCCTGGCCGGCGCAGGGGCCGCCAGTGCACTTGGCGAGCTCGGTTACAATGTGAAGGCATTCTGTTTCCAGGATTCTCCCCGTCGCGCCCACTCGGTTGCCGCCCAGGGAGGCATAAATGCCGCCAAGAATTATAAAAACGACAATGACTCCATTTATCGTCTCTTTCACGACATGATCAAAGGGGGCGATTACCGCGCCAGGGAGGCCAATGTATACCGTGCTGCTGAGGTCAGCAACGACGTGATTGATCATTTCACCACCATGGGGGTACCGTTTGCCCGCGATTATGGCGGATCGCTTGACACCCGTTCCTTTGGTGGCGTGCAGGTATCACGAACCTTTTATGCCAAGGGGCAAACCGGTCAGCAATGTCTGCTGGGTACATACTCTTCACTGAACAGACAGATTGCAAAAGGCACGGTAAAGATGTTCCCCCGGCGCGACATGCTGGACGTGGTTGTGGTTGACGGCAAAGCCAGGGGCATAATCACACGAAACCTGCTAACCGGAGAGATAGAAAGGCATTCGGCTCACGCCGTAGTGCTTGCAACCGGAGGCTATGGAACGGTATTTTATCTTTCCACGCTTGGCTTGGGCAGCAATGCCTCTGCAGCATGGAGCGCATATAGGAAAGGGGCACTTTTTGCCAATCCGAGCTTCATCCAGATCCATCCCACCAGCATTCCTGTTTTAAATGATTATCAGTGCAAGCTTACGCTGATGTCGGAATCGCTTCGTAACGATGGTCGGGTATGGGTGTCGAAGCAAAAGGGTGACAAACGCCATCCGAACGACATTCCGGAAGCGGAGCGTGACTATTATCTCGAAAGAAAATATCCTGCTTTCGGGAATCTTGTGCCGCGAGATGTGGCCTCCAGGGCTGCCAAAGAGCGCTGCGATGCAGGCTACGGTGCCGGAGACTCCGGCCTGTCGGTATACCTTGACTTCAGGGATGCCATTGCAAAGCAAGGAAAAAAAGCTATTCAAGACAAGTATGGTAACCTTTTCGAAATGTATGAGAAGATAACCGGTGTTGTTCCCTACAACGAGCCGATGCGGATCTATCCGGCCGGTCATTATACTATGGGAGGTCTTTGGGTAGACTACAACCTGATGACAACCATCCCGGGATTGTTCGCCATTGGTGAAAGTAATTTTTCCGACCACGGAGCCAACAGGCTGGGAGCAAGCTCGCTGATGCAGTGCAGTGGCGACGGTTACTTTA
>SKTA01000114.1 GCA_007122745.1 Bacteroidales bacterium | reverse complement strand
TTCAATCCAAATACAAATACGACGAGCGGTACTCGACGGATACGTATGAGTTTAAGGAGATCTCTTACGAGTACCTGATGCAGAAACGCATCATCAATGTGCTGTTGATCTGCAGCAACTATGATGCATTCATGCTGGAAGAGGACGGCCGCATAAACGAAAAGATCTTCCTGGAATACACCAGCAAGAACCTGCGTTATCCACCCCAGTTTACACAGGCCAGCTCCTCCGAGGAGGCATTCAAGCTTATGGGAGAGAAGGATTTTGACCTGGTGATCACCATGTTGAATGTAGGAAAGATCGATTGTTTTGAGATGGCCAAGCGGGTCAGGAAGCGTTATCCCGAAATGCCCATTGTGGTCTTAACGCACTTCTCGCGCGAGGTATCGATGAAGCTGCGCGATGAAGACCTGAGCAGCATTGACTACGTTTTCTCGTGGCTGGGAAATGCCGGTTTGTTGCTGGCCATCATCAAGCTGCTTGAGGATAAGATGAATGCCGATTTCGACATTGATACTGTGGGTGTGCAGGGCATCCTGCTGGTTGAAGACTCCATCCGCTACTATTCATCCTATCTTCCCACCATCTACAAAGTGATTTTTGACCAGACGAATGAGCTGATGACGGAGGGTTTGAACGAGCACCGCAAGACGCTCAGGATGCGTGCCCGACCGAAGATTTTGCTGGCAAAAAACTATGACGACGCACTGGCGCTCTACAAGAAGTACAAGAAAAACCTGCTGGGCGTCATTTCCGACATCAGTTATGCCCGCAATGGCAAGCGCGACGATGAAGCGGGCATCAAACTGGCCAAATACATCCGAAAGCACAACAGCCAGCTGCCCATCCTGTTGCAATCGTCAGAAAAGTGGGATGCAAGGATCAACAAGGACATCGACGTCAGCTTCATCAATAAGTACTCGAAAACCCTGCTGATCGAACTGAAGCACTACATCAAGGAGAATTACGGTTTTGGCGACTTTGTATTCAAGAGTCCTGAAACGGGCATGGAAGTTACGCGGGCTAACAACCTGCATTCGCTGCAGGTGAAAATCAGCAAGATTGAGCCAAAGATACTGGAGTACCACGTATCCAACGATCATTTCTCGCGCTGGCTGAAGGCCAGGGCATTGTTTTCGATCGCCAACATTTTTGCTGTCAAGGGCCGCGACGACTTCAATAACGTTGAGGAGATACGCAGCTACCTCATCGACACCATTGCCAACTACCGGCGTTCCAAAGGGCGTGGCATCATTGCCAGCCATTTGGACGAATATGCGGTATTTACCAGGCTCGGTGATGGCCAGCTGGGTGGCAAGGCACGCGGGCTGGCATTCATCGATTCGGTGATCAACAAATACAAGATCACAATTTTTCGCGATGACGTATCAATCAGCATACCCAGAACCGTGGTGCTTACAACTGACATCTTTGATGAATTCATGGAAGACAATGACCTGTATGGCTTTGCACTGGAAGGTGACAATGATGATAAGGTACTGGAACGCTTTGTGCAAAGCCGAACCCCCAGCAGGATGAAGTCATATGTGAAGGAGATTGTAGACTTTTTTAAGTCACCACTTGCGGTAAGGTCTTCCAGTCTGCTGGAAGACAGTCATTACCAGCCTTTTGCCGGCGTTTACTCCACCTACATGATCTCCAACAATCACCACGACAAAAATGTACGCATCCTGCAGTTGGAGCAGGCCATAAAAAGCGTTTATGCATCGGTTTTCTTCCAGGAAAGCAAAGCCTACATTGAAGCTACGTCAAATGTGATTGACGAAGAAAAAATGGCCGTGGTAATACAGGAAGTATCCGGCAAGTCATACGGCAACATGTTTTACCCAACCATATCAGGGGTTGCCCGGTCAGTCAATTTTTATCCCATCGAACCGGAAAAGTATGAGGATGGGGTTGCCAACATCGCTTTCGGTCTGGGTAAAATCATTGTGGATGGCGGCATTTCCCTTCGTTTTAGTCCAAAATATCCTCAAAAATCGCTGCAAATAGCCAATACGGAGATTGCACTGCGCGACAGCCAAAAGGAGTTTTTCAGCCTTAACATGGATCCCGAAATGTTTCATCCCGTTGTGGACGAAACCATCAACCTCAACAGAACCAGGATCAGGAAATTAAAAGGGGAATCATCATTAAAGTACGTGGCGTCAACTTATGATTATGAAGACGGCATCATTCGCGACGGACTCTATGAAGGTGGTACGAAGCTAATCACCTTCGCCAATGTATTGAAACATGGGTCCTTCCCATTACCGGGAATTTTACAGAAACTCCTGAAGATGGGCCAAAAAGAGATGAATAATCAGGTAGAGATCGAGTTTGCCGTTACCCTTGACGTGGCACGTGATGAACTGAAGCATTTTCACTTTCTTCAGATCAGGCCGCTGGTGGAAACGCAAGAGAAAGGCCAGGTGAAACTCAGCGTATGTAAGCCCAAAGAAACCATCATCATCAGCCAAATGGCACTGGGCAACGGCATCATCGACAACATCCACGACATCATATACGTGAAACCGGAATCGTTCGACTCGGCACACACAAAGGAAATGACTGAGATCGTTAGCAAACTAAACAGCCAGTTCACCAAAAACGGCAGTAATTACATTCTTATTGGTCCGGGCCGATGGGGCTCAAACGACCCGTGGCTGGGTGTGCCGGTAAAGTGGGCGCAGATCTCGGCCGCACGCCTGATTGTTGAATCGGGGCTGAAGCATTTCCACATTGACCCCAGCCAGGGCACGCATTTCTTCCAGAACCTGACTTCGTTCAACGTGGGGTACTTCACCATTAACCCTTATCTAAACGAAGGCCATTACGACCTTGATTTCCTTGATAAGCAGGAGGCTGTTTATGAAGATCAGTTTGTAAGGCATGTAAGGTTCAAGGATCCGGTTGTGATTAAAATTGACGGCAGCAAGAAAATGGGGGTGGTGATGAAGCCTTTTTAATAAGGGCAAAACAGAGTGTTACATCAAAACCAGCATCAAGATCACCTTAGTTGGGCTGCGGTTCTTTTACACAACGAACGCTATTGCCTAAGCCTCGCATATCACCGCTGATACCGGCGCTGGCGAAAAAAAAACTAATATTGTAAGTGCGATTATAACTAGAATGCGAATCATCCACGGTAGAGCTCCACACTCCGCCACCCGTTCCCTCATATATAATGAAAGCATCTTGCACTTGACGAATACCGGCTGAAGGCCACCTGAGTGACGAATCGAATGCACCGGCGGCATTGTTTGAAGTCCAGCTAAGACGTTCATAATCAAGCTCAGTTTTGGTTGGAAGCCGCCAGCCTGGCGGACAGGGATTATTGATGCCTTCTTCACCCTGCCACAGGTCGCCATTCTGAGGTGAGCGCCAATCGTAGGGGACACCTGTGTTTTTGATAAAGTCATCGTGCCCGGGAACATCCGTATCACTCAATGTTGTTGTGGTGCCGCTTTGCCTGTCCTGGTGTCCGTCATCGAGGCGCCCCCACTGAAACAGATCGCCGTATCCCTCAGGGTCGTCGCTGGCCGTGGGCACGTGTGATGCACCCAGGTTGCGGTCCATCCAGCACAATCCCACCTTGTAAACAACACCGTAAGTTAGCTGTTCGCCACGATACATAAAAGTCACATCATCGCCGCACTCCTCGTTGGTGCGGATGCATCGGACACCATAGCCATGGTTTTTACTATGAGAAGTAGCATGATTAAGATTACCTAAGCTATGCGCCATATGATAATAATACGGCTGATCTTGCTGCCAAAGCGATGATGTCCACCAGCTGCCCCGATGGCCAAGGTTTTGACTCGCCCCCTGCTGACTTAGCCTTCCGGCGGGCAATGCCGAAAAGCCAAAAACATCGGTTCCGAAGTGTGTGCTGTGTTCATTCCATCGAGGATGGTCGTGCCAGCCTACCGCACATTCGCCACCCAAAGGAGATGCCATCTGGCGGCAGGATTTAAGTACATTAGCCACGTTACCGAGGGTGATCTCATCATAGTTATCAACAAGGTAATTCCTGAGCCTGAGTATTTCGTAAAACCCGGGCACGTGCCAACCCTCAGGACATAAACCCCGCATATCGTTTACAGCATACCAGTTATACAATGCCCCGTAGGCATCAATCATTTCATCTTCTGAATCAATTCCTGTGGCATCATGGTTCGTGTAGTCGTAAATGGCATAGGCACCTGAGGTGGTTGTCTCCCATTCGGTGTTGCCGAGGCCGGTAGGGATGGGGTCTTCGTTGTTGTACCTGCTTACCCTGAGGTTTTTGGTCAACCACACCTGGTTGCCGATGGCGACTGTTCTGTAAACATTGCCATCCACATCCATCACCACGCTTCCGGTTTTCAGCTCAATGGTCAGCAAACGCTCGTGCAAGCGGTCAACATAGGCTTTTATGGCAAGGTCGCCGGGGGCGGTAGGCTCGGCTATGTTTTTCACCTGGAAACCGCCACCGTCGTTGCTTTGTGCCAGCACGTCAGCCAGGTTTTGGGTCTCCTCGAGCAGGTAACCGGCTTCGGCATGGTTGCCGCGGGTGTATGCCTCTTCCCAATTGGCAATGTCGCTGGCAGTGATGTCTGCAGCAAGACTTTCGGCAAACACGGGGTCTGTTTCACCGTACGATTCGGCCGTGGTGGCATGCAGGGCGTAAGGCACGGCCGTTAGTTCTGTAATGCCGGTCAATGTGAAATTGGTGCCTCCGGCCGGGTCTGTCTCCGTTTTCAAAAAGTACGGGCCATCCGACCAGTCGATGCCGGCAAAAACGCCGGAAACAACATCGCCTTGCCCGACGACGAAGCTTACCAGGCCGTTGGCATTGCTCACCGCTGCATGGTCTTCAACAAACACGGCCGCACCCTGCTCCGAGCCTGCCAGGATGCTCGCCCGGATGCCGATGGGCTCGCCGGCCACGACATTGCCCTGGGCATCGCGCACCACGGCCTGGTGCCCAAAGCCCGGCGAGGGCTGGGCAAATGATGAAAAACAGATGCTTATCGCTGCGATCAATAATGTAAATCGTTTCATGAGTAAATGATTATGTTGTTAATGTTGCAGGTGCTATATGTGAAACATGCAAATTGTCAAATGGTCTAATTGCCAAGATCCCTGAAGCAACGGACGCTGAACCCATCCCTCTTACTGTATTCGCCGCGGTACACATATCCGTGGAGACTGCGCATGCCCCGGCGCCAGGCAAATGCTGACGAGCTCTCGCTGGAAGACCACCAGTAACCGAGGTACCCAATATGGTAGTAACTAACATCGGTAAGACGGCTCCCACCAGGAAGAGCCGAAAACCCAAACGCATCAAAGCCATGGTGTGTGTCATTAAACCTCCAGCGCGGATGTTCCGAAGTGTCGCAATCGCCACCTTCGGGGTGTCCTACCTGGCGACAGGATTTCAAGGCATTTCCGGCACCGTTGGGATTGTCTCCCTCATTCGGAAATCCTTGTGCTACAACATAATCAACCAACAGAGTCCAGTCATCATCGCTGGCAACAGACCATCCGGCGGGGCAGAGACCCCTTGCGTCATCAACTGCATGCCAGTTATAAAGCTTACCGTAGGCTACCACCATTTCTTCAGATGAGTTGATGCCATCAACACTCTCATGCGGATAAACG
>SKTA01000073.1 GCA_007122745.1 Bacteroidales bacterium | reverse complement strand
GCACCCTGCCTGGCTTCTGTATCTTCTATATCTGCCTGAATGAAGCGTTCAAAGATTGCATGCTGGCGGTCTTTGGGAATGCCGATGCCTGTATCCCTGACGAAAAACTCCAGGGTTGATCCATTTTTGTTGCAGCCAAACTCTATGGTGCCTTCATTGGAGTATTTAATGGCGTTTTTAACCAGGTTGGTCAAAACGGCAAATAGCTTTTCACGATCAGTGATTGTTTTTTCTTGTCCTGAAGGCAATGCTTTTGACAGATTCAGCTGCATCCCCTTTGATTCAACCTGTGGCTTGAAAAATGTGTAGATGTAATGCAACTGTTCATTTATGTTCGATTCTTTCAGCGCAACATCCATGAGGCCTGCCTCAATGCGCGATAAATCCACAATGTCGTTGATAATGTTGAGCATCCTTTCGCCACTTTTCTCTATGATCTCAATATAATGTTGCTGCTGCTCATCTGACAGACGTGGTTCTTTCAGCAGTTCGGCAAAACCCATGATCCCATTCATTGGGGTGCGTATCTCGTGACTCATATTGGCCAGGAAGGCTGACTTGAGCCGATCGCTTTCTTCAGCTTGTTCTTTGGCTGCAATGAGTTCCAGGTTTGCTTGATTAAGTTCATCGTTTTGTGCAGCAATTTCTTCGTTTTTTTCCTGGAGCAATAGTTCGGTTTGTTTGCGTTCGGTGATATCCTGAGCCAGAATTGCGATGTTTTCAGCCATCGGTACAACGACGATACGAAACCACGTTTGTTTTTGCATTGATTCGCCGGAGTATCCTTCCTCAAATGTTATGGACTTGCCGGATTCCGCCACCTGCTGATAGGCTTTCATGAATTTCGTGTCACGGTGTCCGGGAAACACCTCCAGTAAACGTTGCCCCACCACCTTTTGAGGGTCAGTCCCGTTCAACCGTGCAATCGCCTCATTTTCGTAGATCCATGTAAAATCGATCACACGATTCTGAGCATCGCGAACAGGTTGAAGAATCGTAAATCCATCAGGTGACATATCCTGGGCAATGCGGAATCGCTCATCGCTCTGCCTATGTTTTTCTTCTGCCTGTTTGCGCTCAGTGATGTCCTTCCCTGAACTGAGTGTTCCGGTAATATTGCCGTTTGAATCTTTGAGCACTCTATTGTACCAATAAATAGTCTTTTTCGTGTGCGCTTTTGTTATTACTTGGTTTTCACCGCTCATGACAGCTGAGATCTCTCCCTTCAGCAGTTTTTTAAACGTTTTGGAAATCTTTGGAATATCTTCCTTCGGCAAGCATGTCTCAAACCAGCTTTTCCCGATCAGTTCACCCGGTTTATAGCCAAGCAGTTTGTGGCCGCTGTCGTTCAATATGGTAATGACTCCCTGCCGGTTTAAAGAAATAATGATCTCAGCGGAAACGTTCAGATAACTTTCTGCTCTCTGTTTGCTCTCAATAAGCGCCTGCTCTGCCTGATATTTTTCAGTTACATCAGAAAAAACCAACACCACTCCGGTAATCTCCCCATCCCGGTTTTTGATTGGAGCGGCACTGTCGGCAATCTGATATTCTCTGCCGTCTTTTGCAACAAGAACTGTATGATTGGCTAATCCGACTATTCCACCATTCTCCATTACCTTTTCAACCGGATTGGGAACAGGTTCCCTTGTAAAGGCATTAATAATAATAAAAACTTCAGTTAATGGCTTGCCTTTTATTTCATCTTCGTGCCACCCACAAAGCTTTAATGCCACAGGGTTCATCCTGTCAATCATCCCGAATTTATCGGTTGTAATTACCCCATCCCCAATTGAATGCAGTGTAATTGAAAGATTTTGTTCGCTCTCTTCAGCTTTTTCTTTGGCTTTTATAAGCTCTTGTTCTCTATTTTTAATGTCGCTTATATCCTGATGCGCCCCTAACATTCGGATAGGTTTTCCGGTATTATCACGAATTGCCATTCCAAGACAATGTATCCATACCGTTGAGCCGTCTTTGTGTGTGTATCTTACAACCTGATCATAAGGGTGATCTGGATTTTCGCAGTGCCTGGAAAAATTCTCTGATGCAAGCTTTAAATCATCCTGGTTTATAATACCTTGCCATGAGCTTGATTTATGCGGCATTTCATCGGGGCTATAGCCTAAAACCTTCCAGAATTTGGCATTCATCCATTCATTTTCAGGATTTTCCAAATCCCAATACCATAAACCATCTAATGCACTGTCCTGAATAAAATCAAAAATACTTTCATCTTTGCGTATTAGTTCGTATAGTTCGGTTTTTAAGTACATAGCGTTGGCTTTATTATTTCTTTAGCAAAGGGTACAACGGTCCTGGCATAGCCAAAGCAGCTCCACTGCGGTTCTAATCTATCCAATTAACCCCCGCAATTTAGCAAATATTCTACAAATACACTACACGGCTGCTTTCCAAACATCAAACATGTTAATTTGCCGGTTACATAAATCTGATTTGCCAATTTCGCCTTGTCAAAGTTATCAGCTAATTGTTTTGTTTCTGTTATTTAGTCTTTCAAACAGCCTGTTTTCCAGCTGCTCACTAAAACCGGTGAGCATGGACCCGATAACGATGAGCTAATGACAGGGAGTTCCCTGCGATCAGGTTTAGGGGAGCAGCATCATGAAGCAGGCGATACTGCGGGTGAAGTTATGTTTCGCTTTTTAGAACGCATTTATTTAAAAATCATTTCAAATAAGGTAATAAGGTTTGTGTGGAAAAAGTGCATTTTTTTCTACTAGTGTCGTGTCAATGCTGCTGTGTCGGTTAAGTCGCAGAGATTTTTTCTCAGATTAAAAAAGAAAATCTGCGCATAGCCGTAGCTACGTAAAGATTTTATTTTGCAGATATGAGGAAAAAGATCAAGACTTGGACCGGCTAAAGTAGCGTTGACATGACATTAGTAGGAAACCAATACGCATCCCTAATACCGCAACCTTATTACCATATTAACGTGGAGCCATTGTTTGGAACTCTGATATTTCTTTTAAAAGGTATGGAGTTCCTCATTTGTCTAATTATCAGTTACTCCTGATACAACGCACACCAAACCCACTCGACTTATGAAGATGATATCGTAGCAGGACGCTGTTGAGATATATCAGGCCCCGGTACCAGGCATCTTCAGGCGAAGCCTCAGTTGAGGACCACCAATCACCGAATCTGCCAATACCCCCGGAAGACCCAAATGATTGACGATTGCCACCCGGAAGTGCCGCATAACCGAATTCATCCAATCCGTGATGCTCTGTTTCATGAGAAACCCAGCGAGGATGCTCAGAAGTATTACAGTCTCCACCTTTTATCGAACCTTCCCGCCGGCACGATTTGAACACATTTCCTGCACTATTAACAATGTTTCTGTTAGGATATCCCCTGGATACAACGTAGTTTTCCAGTTGTGTCCAATCGGTATCACCGGGTACATGCCATCCTGCAGGGCACAGTCCTCTTGAATCATTAACAGCATACCAATTATATAATTTTCCATGTCGTGGTAGACGGTGAATTGTACGTTGACACATAAAGAGAGAGATAATGGGTTAAAAGATAATCACATTATAAGTAGAAAATATCCTTTCGCCAAACATATAAAAAAGAGTGATAAAATATATACCATCCATTTTTTTTAATAATTCACACTCATATGCTTTCTCAAAACACTTGTTTCTTAAATAACAATATTTGTAGTGGCGTTGGTTGCGTAGTTGGTTGCGACGTTTGTTCAAGATTACACCGACAAGTGCATTTGAAAATAATGATACAAACTTCTGACCTGACAAGAGGCGTTAAGTATGAAGCATAGCATGCCGGAGTAATATAATCAGTAAATCTTCGATTATTTACTGAACAACCTCATAGAAGCTTTTGTTAAATTACTGATTAACAAAACTATTACATGCAACTGTTTATTAAAAATATGGTATGCCCACGTTGTATTCAAGCTGTTCATCAAGCGGCTGAGATGTCCGATTTTGATATTAAGTACATTAAGCTTGGCGAACTTGAAACCAAGCAGGTAGTTATCTCTCCCGAACAGCTTGATAAGTTCGACAGCATACTCATTGACCTTGGTTTTGAGCGTTATGATAACAAGAATACTCAATTGGCTGAAAAAGTGAAATTGATTGTCATTGAGCAAATCCATCATAAAGATGAGGAGTTAAACATTAACTGGTCAAAACTGATCGAAGATAACCTGCATTACGAATACAACTACATAAGTAACTTATTTTCAGATTTTGAAGGAATTACTATAGAAAAGTTTATCATCAAACAAAAAATTGAGAGGGTAAAAGAACTGTTGTCTTATGATGAATTCACACTTTCTGAAATTGCATATCGCTTAGGCTACAGCAGTGCGTCTTACCTGGCTAATCAGTTCAAAAAGATTACCGGGATGACCCCGGGAGCATTTCGCAAACTACTCGATAAAAACCGCAGTCACCTTGACCATCTGTAAATTTTACAACTTTTTCCCGGCAAAGTGTAAAGGAAGAGTACTTTACCATGCATAATTTTGTATATGAGAACTATTTACAATATTTAATCTAAATCTACTATTATGAAAACTCTTTTTTTTCTTGTAACATTTCTAATTCCCATTTTAGGATTTGGTCATCAACACACAACCGAATTCAAAGTTTATGGTGCCTGCGGTATGTGTGAAACCCGCATTGAAAACGCTGCAAAAAGCGTTGACGGTGTAGACGCTGCCGACTGGAACCGGGAAACTCAAATGCTCACCATCGAATACGATGCTGACAAGGTAAACCTTGACGATGTGCACAAAAAGATTGCTGAAGCAGGCCACGACACCGATAAGGTACGTGCCAAAGATGAAGTTTATCAAGGACTTCCTGCTTGTTGCCATTACGAGCGTCCCGACAGCGATTAAACCGGGCAACTGATAAAAAGCAGCGGAAGTTGCTGCAGCAGGTAATTTCATAAAATCGCAAAAGGCGCAAAGAAAAATCGCAAAGAACGCGAGTGCCTTTTCGTTCTTTGTGGTAAAGTAGTGGTAAAGTAATAATCAAAAAACTTACATTATGAACCTCACCTACACCATCACCGGAATGACCTGCGGGGGATGTGCCGCTAAAGTGAAAAGCGCTTTTCTTAAGCATCCCGATGTGTTTTCGGTGGAAGTGAGCTACCTGGATGGTAAGGCAAAGGTGCAGGCAAACCGCAAACCCGACAGGGCTCATTTGGACAAGCTCATGGCTGATGCCGGTGAATATAAAATAACCGAAGTTGCTGAAAACAGCACATCAACCAAAGAAAGCCATTCCCATGCATCGGCTATGCCGGAACAGGAAACAGTATCCACCTGGAAAAACTACAAACCTCTGGTGCTCATATTCCTGTTTGTTTCAGGTGTGGCTGCCCTGGCATCTTTTCAGGATGGAGCATTATCCTGGCACCCTTGGATGCGCTACTTTATGGCAGGCTTTTTCATCGTGTTCTCATTCTTTAAGTTTCTTGACCTGAAAGGCTTTGCTCGGTCCTACGCTATGTACGACCTACTGGCCAGGCAGTGGAAAGGATACGGTTATGTATATCCCTTCGTCGAACTTGGGTTGGGCGTTCTGTACATCACTGCCATCCATCTGCCGGCAACTCATGTGGCTACCATTGTCATCATGGGCTTCAGCAGTATAGG
>SKTA01000090.1 GCA_007122745.1 Bacteroidales bacterium | reverse complement strand
GCTTTGGCCTGTGCCATGTCGCTGTAAGTTGAATAGGTCCGTTGTGCTGCAATGTAGCTCAGGGCTATTACAGAACCCCAATCATTAATAAAATCCATCTTGTAAGCCGTTTGAAGCACCTTATGCAATGAAATGGCCGACACATCCAGCGTCTTGTTCAGGTAGTTATAGTCGAGATTGGTATAATGAAGTCCTTTGCGTACATTGGGTGACATGCCTACAGAATGAAGAATGAAATCTATGTTTCCCCCAAGTATCTCTTTGGTGTCGCTGAAAAGATGCTCAATTTCATCCACATGGGTTACATCGGCAGAGATCACTTCACTTCCGGTTTTTTTTCCCAGCTCAAAAATATCACCCTTTCTCAGCGCTATCGGGGCATTGGTGAGAACAAATTTTGCGCCCTGTTCATGTGCTTTTTCTGCAACATGCCAGGCGATGCTGTTTTCGTCAAGGGCACCGAAAATAATCCCCTTTTTTCCTTTCAACAGATTATTAATCATGTTTCTATCTATTTAGATGAATAATTTCGAAAATTAAAGATAAGCTCTTTTGCTGTTTCCAGCATCACTTTTGTCGGTTTTTCTCCGCCGAGCATTTTGGCAACCTCTGTAATGCGCTCATCATCAATAAGATTCTTGACATAGGTGTTGGTAACTCCGTTTTCAACGGCTTTATACACCTGTAGGTGGGAATCACCTCTTGATGCGATTTGGGGAAGGTGGGTGATGGTGATCACTTGCATGATTTTTGACATACCATCCAGGATATTTGCCACTTTGGTGCTTGTTTCGCCAGAAATCCCGGTGTCAATCTCATCAAAAATGATAGTTGGAAGGAGGTTCTTTGCGGAGATCATACTTTTGATGCTCAGCATGAACCTTGACAACTCCCCCCCGGATGCGATTTTTGACAGCTCCTGTAACGTACCACCCGGATTGGCATTAAACAGATAGGTTAGTTTGTCTTTTCCCTGTGGCGTTAATGCATTCAATGGTTCATGCCGGATCTCGAAACGGGCGTGTGGCATGGCAAGGTTTTTCAGGTTATGCAGCACCTCCTTGCGTATTCCGGGAATGGCACCCGCTCTTGCGCGTGAGATTTCAGCTGCCTTCTGATTGAGTTTCTGTTCAACCCGGTTCAATGTTTGTCTCAATTCCCTGATCTTCTCTTCAAGAGATTCATTGTCATGGATTTTCTTTTGATACTGACCTTTAACTCCTATCAGTTCTTCAATACTGCGCACTTTGTGTTTAAGCAGCAGCTGGTTGAGTTGGTCCAATCGTGTTTCAAGCCGGGCTGCTTCACCCGGATCATGCACTACGGCATCCTTTACCCCTTCAACATCACCAGAAATATCTTTTGCCTCTATCATGAGGGATTCAATCCGTGTGGTCAATTCCCCGTATTTTGATCCGAATTTAGACAGTGGCTTGATGAGTGAGAGCACTTCATTGATCAGATCAATCGTGTTGATGTCGGAATCGCGGAGAAGATATTGTGTTTTTTCAAGGTTGTAAATGATCTCTTCAGCATGTCTGTGAACAGTCGCCTCCTCTTCAAGCCTTTCGAATTCTTGGGCATTAAGCTTTGCTTTATCGAGTTCATCATGTTGAAACTGATAATAATCAATGTCGGCTTTTGCATTTCTTTCCGCTTCCTCAAGGGTTTCAAGTTGTTTTTTCTGTTCCCTGTAATGGTTAAAAAGGGACCTGTATGATTCAGTCTGCTCAAGGATGTTGGCAAAGCCATCCACAACATGAAACTGGAAGTCCGATGTGCCCACCAGCAGGCTTTCATGCTGCGAATGAATATCGATCAATCGTTCACTAATCAGTTTCATCACCTGAAGCGTTACCGGAGTATCATTAATAAAAGCGCGCGATTTCCCCTGAGGTGTTATCTCTCTTCTGAAAAATGAAGTTGGATCATAGTCCAGGTCATGTTGAAGAAAAATCTCCTGAATGTTAACCTTTTCAATATTGAAGGTCCCTTCAATGATACATTTCTTGTCTTTGTTACGAAGGACTCGTGTATCGGCGCGCTGACCAAGTATCAGGGAGAGTGCACCAAGTAGGATCGATTTTCCGGCACCTGTTTCACCGGTGATCACTGTCAGTCCGTCTCTGAAACCGGTATCAAACTTTTCAATCAGCGCATAATTCTCGATCAGCAGATGTTTCAGCATCAGGCATTAGATTTGTTATCCTGCAAAGATAACAAACTTTCGAATCATCAGTTGCGGTCTGCCATCCGGCGGTACTTTGAGCTGTTTGAAGGGTCTATTTCGGTAAGAATCTCAATGGCTTTGTTCTGTTCCATAGCTGGTGCACCGCCAAACAGGTTTACGAACTCATCGCTTTTTGTTGTCATGATGATCTGCATCAGGAAAGTATTGGGACGCTCTCTGTGTGCTGTTTGCAAATTTTCCAGTGCGACAAGTACCTCTGCCCTGCCAAGGTCAATGTTGTCGGTCATGGTATCAAAACCAAGCCTGTGATATGTGTACATCGCCTGCCTCATTTGTCTGTATCTGTTATTCATGATGTTCTCAATGAGCCAGTAACGATTTCTTTGACTTTCAAATGATTTCCATCCGCGTTCCGGTGTGTTTTGGGCCAGGTTAACGATTTGCTGTGCTTTTTCAAAATAGGGTGTTCCACCCATCTGCGAGAATGTATCAAAATCAAATCCGATGATGATGTAAACGTAGTAAGCGATCAAAGAGGTAAGGTTAGATAAGAATGCGTTATCGGCATATTCGAGAGGTTGATGTTCACGATACCGGAACTGCACATCCCTGTCGCGATGGTTAAAAAGCGGACTGTCATAGGCTGTATTGTAAATGGGGCGGCGCGATTGTATCTGAATGCTTGCACGATACTCATCACCACCCAAACGTTCTTCGATGGTAATTTGTATGGAAGCCTCTATCCTTTCCCGTGTTTCAAACTGATAGCCGGTCCAGTTTGTTTCGTTAATGAATTCTCTCAAATCGGCGCGAAGCGTTTGCATGACCTGCCGTTCGGTTTCAGACATTCCCGGAGTGGAAATGGATACCTGACAGTTAAGTTCCTGTCCGGCCAGGTTGCTGGTGATAAAAGCCAGAAAAAAAAGGATCAGCAGGGTTTTAATCATTTGGTTAGGAGTTTTTCAAGCATGTCAACAATGTCGGATGCAACTTCCGATTTGTCTTTTAGAGGATAACGAAAAACTTTGTTTTTATTGTCTATGATGGTGACTTTATTTGTGTCATATCCGAAGCCGGCATCTCTGTCATTCAAGGAGTTCAAGACTATGAAATCAAGATTTTTCTTTTTGAGCTTTTCGCGGGCATGTATCTCTTCATCGGTTGTTTCCAGAGCAAATCCGACAAGCACCTGGTTTTCCTTTTTTTCACCCATGGCCCTTAAAACATCAGGGGTCGGAATCAGTTCGAGCTTCATCGGCTGCTTCTTTTCCCTTTTTTTAACTTTTTCCTGATGGATGATTTTTGGCTTAAAGTCAGAAACGGCCGCAGCCATTATGGCCGCATCACATGCCGGGTAATTGGCCATGCATGAATTATACATCTCATCAGCCGTGGAAACTTTTGTGAGAGTAATATTCGGGTGTTTACAGTGAATGTCAACAGGTCCTGAAACCAGGTTAACTTTTGCCCCCCGGTTTGCAAGTGCTTCAGCGATGGCATATCCCATTTTTCCGGATGAGTTATTGCCGACATAGCGCACCGGATCGATTGCTTCATGCGTTGGACCGGCCGTAACAAGCACCTGTTTATTATGCAGGGTCAGTTTTTTTTGGCTGAAATAAGATTCTACGACATTGAATATCTGTTGCGGTTCCTCCATCCGGCCTTTCCCTTCGTACCCGCAGGCAAGAAAACCTTCAGCGGGTGCAATCACAACAACATTATTCTCTTTCAGATACTCAAGGTTTTTCTGAAAGGCAAAATGTGCATACATTTTACAATTCATTGCCGGTGCCAGAAACACCTTTTTATCAAAAGCGATCAGCGATGTTGATAAGGCATCATCGGCGATTCCGTTGGCGAACTTCCCAATGATGTTAGCTGTGGCAGGTGCTACGACAAACACATCGCCCCAATCTGTTAATGCCACATGTTCTGTGGTGTAGTCGTTTTCCGGACCAAAAACTTCATCATAGACCTTGTTTTCTGAGAGCGATTCCAGCGTGACGCGTGTAATGAATTCAAACGCATTTGCGGTACCCACCACTTTTACCTCCGCGCCCGCCTTCTTAAACAGGCGGAGCAGAAAAGCGGCTTTGTAGGCTGCAATTCCACCGGAGATTCCCAATATGACCTTTTTGTCTTTAAGCATCGTGGGCAAATCTTATGGGGTATCTGACAGATGTTGATGAAAGATCGGATTTTTTAGAGCTTATTCTCTGGTTCCGGAACCCTGTAATAGACTTTATCTGTAAGGAAAGAGTTGATGGCGATCAGGCTGGGTTTGGGCAGCTGTTCGTAATACCTGGCAATTTCAATTTGCTCGCGGTTTTCAAATACCTCTTCAAGATTGTCAGTTGAACTGGCAAACTCTTCAAGTTTTGAACTCAGCTCCTCTTTCATCTCCTGCGCGATCTGGTTGGATCGTTTTGAGATGATCACCACAGACTGATAGATATTCTCGGTATCTTTATCGAAAGCCCTGAGGTCTCTGGTTACTGTAGTCGTTTCAGATTTTACTTTTTTATATTCCATCGGTTGATTATTTGTTTACGGTACTTGTATTTGCTGCTTCCTGGAAAGATGCAATCCTGTTTTCGGCCTCTTGCCTCATGCGCTCTGCTTCGCGCATGTATTCACTTTCGGGGTAGCGTCTTGCAAAAGCATTAAAGGCTTCCAGGACATTCTCAAAACGCTCCTGCTGCCTCTGGGGTATGCTGTAAGAGGCAAACTCAAAATGTGCCTTGATGATCAGAAAAGTGGCTTCTTCCCTGTATTTGGAATCGGGGAAGTCTTTGTTAAAAGTATCAAAAGTGGTGGCTGCAGCCATATAGTCACTGATATTTATAAAAAGCTTACCCGTGTTGAATCGTTTCTTCTCAAGCTTGTAGCGCAGTTCATCAATAAGTTGATTGGAATCATCCACCCGTTCACTGGCGGGGTAGCGATTGATAAATCTTTGCAGTTCCCGAATCGCTTGCAGGGTGTTGGTTTGGTCAAGCGAATACCGTGGGGAATCCAGATACAGACAATATGCGCTGAGAAAAGCAAACTCCTCTGCATGGGTACTTCTTGGAAAAGCGTTCGCAAAAGATTTGAAATAGTGACTTGCCAATGTGTAATTACGCATCTTATAATGGGCCATGGCAAAATAATAGTTTACCTCCTCCGCCTTGGCAGTTCCCCTGTAAAATGGGATGACATCAGTGATCAGGGTAATGACTCTTCCGTAGTTTTCCTCTTCGTAGTATTCAATCGCTCTCTTATATTTCAATTCGTAATCATCGCTCTTCAGTAAACGCTGATATTCACTGCAGGAACTGAATATCATCAAAATAAAAAAGAAACCGGAAATTATGTGTATTCTTTTCAAAACGGCCATGTAAAAAGAATCAGTTAAAATGAATGAATCCGATATAATGACTTATGCTGCGTCAAATGAATCAGCAAAGATACACTTTTATATGAGACCAGAT
>SKTA01000101.1 GCA_007122745.1 Bacteroidales bacterium | reverse complement strand
CCTGGGCAGCAAAATAGAGAATCAACAACAACAGCAGGGAAGTGCTGATGAAGACAAAGATTCCCAAACGAAGTTTTTGTGCTTTTTTCATAACAATGATGTGTTCATAACAATCAATTTCTACAAAGTAAATATACGATTATTCCTTCACAAATCAAAGAAGCCGAACACCAAAGTTTTTTCAGAGATCATCGCGGGAGAGCAGCTCAAGTCCGCTGCTGGCATAATACCCAAAGCCATCATTTTCGTCGGCAAAAATAAAGTAAGCCTCAAGGTCATCGCGTCCTTCAACAAAAGTGATCGCTTTATCGAAGCCCATCACCATAAATGCCGTTGCGTAAGCATCTGCAGACATCGCATCACCGGCAAATACGGAAGCGCTCATCAGATGATGCTGCACCGGATAACCTGTTCCGGGATCAATCGTATGGGAATATCTTTTGCTGTCTTCTTCAACGTAGCGACGGTAATCACCGGAGGTGGCAAGTCCCTGGTTATAAACCTCAACAAAATAGTGCCATTCCTGTTGTGCATCCTCTGTTTTAGCAGGAATCTCCAGACCGATACGCCATTTTGTTCCATCCGGCTTTGCTCCTTTTGCCACAAGGTCCCCTCCGATCTCGACCATAAAGGCATCTATGTCTTTTGATGCAAGAAAATTACCGATCACATCTGCGGCATACCCTTTTGCTATGGCATTAAAATCCAATTGGATGCGTTCATCTGCTTTACCAACCCTATTGTTTTCAATCCATACTTTTTCGTAACCGACGAGCTGCTTCAGGCTATCAACTTTATCGGATGTCATCTGCGCACGTTCTTCAACACCAAAGCCCCAGGCGTTAACCAGCGGGAAGACGGTTGCATCAAACAATCCATCCGTTTCGCGCGCAATTTCCTGCGAACGTTTAAATACGGTGCGGAAATAATCATCCAGATAAACATCTTCGTTTCTGTTAATTTTTGACAGGATGGATTGCGGATCGTAAAACGATAAAGACGTGTTAAAATCCCGAAAAATGCTGTCGATCGACTCCTGCAGTACCCTGGCCTCGTCGTCATAGTATATAATGGAATAATAGGTACCAAAGACAACCCCCCGGATATTGACCATCTGGGGTCCCCTTCCCGGGAACTGGCAGGCTGCCATAATCAGTAAAACCGATAACGTTAGAAGTGTTTTTTTCATTGTTTATTATTGTCGATTATCTGTTGTTGCTTATATCTTTTACGTTTCCTGCGTCTTGGTGGTTTATTCTTTTTTATCACCACAGAGACGCTAAGAACGCAAAGAAAAAATTAATTTGGTTCGTCCAACCTCTAACATCCAACCTCTAACCTCAACCTTAACCTACCAGTGGTTCTGTGCGCACCGAAATATGTGTGTCTTCGCCGTAACGCTGCCTGAGTTTCTTTTCCAGACAAACGGTGATGTCGTGTGCTTCTTTTATGTTCAGATCCTGTTTTACATGAATATGCAGGTCGATTGCAATGTTGCTGCCAATTTTTCTTGTTTTCAGATCATGTGGATTGTAAACACCCTCGATGTTGCATGCAATCTCCAGGATCTCCTTTTCTTTTTTTTGTGGCAACGATGTTTCAATTAACTCCAGAAGGGCCTCACGAATGATGCTGATGGCTATTTTAAAAATGAAGAAGCTTACAATGACAGCGGCGATCGGATCAAGCACCACCCATTGCTGCCCGAGAAATATTGCGCCTGCAATACCAAACAGTGTCCCAAGGGATGAATAAACATCACTTCTGTGGTGCCAGGCATTGGCTTTTAGCACACTACTGTCGACACGCTTGCCCCAGACAAGGGTATATCGAAACAAAACTTCTTTCACAGCTATGGAAAAGAGTGCAGCATACAGCGCGATCATACCGGGTCGCTGAAGCGGGCTGTCGCCGAAATGTCCAACGATTTTGATTGCGCCCGAATACAACACACCTGCCCCTACCATAAAAAGCACCCCACCTACAAAAGCGGCAGCAAGGGTTTCCACCTTTCCGTGTCCGTATTTATGGTTTCCGTCGCTGGGTTTGGCTGCAACTTTAAGGCTGCCGGCAATCACAAGGTCAGTAATGATATCGGAAACAGAATGGATGCCGTCGGCCACCATGGCGGCACTTCGGCCGAGTATACCGGCAATCAGTTTCAGAAGTGTAAGGGTCAGGTTAGAGAAAAATCCAACCCAGATCACCTTTCCGGCCTTATCGAAACGTTTGTTTGTCATCTCCCGGAAAAAATTTATAAAAAAGCCATGAAAATCAGGGCTGCATAATTAACCACCAAAATCGTCAAGGTCAATGTTTTCTTCAGGTACGCCAAGATTGTCGAGCATTGTCAGCACCGATTGATTCATGATGGGCGGGCCACAAAGATAGTACTCCACCTCTTCCGGCTCGGGGTGTTTGTTCAGATAATTATCGAGTGCGACCTGATGTATAAAACCGGTATATCCGTCCCAGTTGTCTTCCGGTAACGGTTCTGAGAGTGCGATATTGAACGTAAAATTGGGAAACTCCTTTTCGATCTTGCGGAAATCCGCTTCATAGAAGATCTCTCTTTTGGAGCGTGCTCCATACCAGTAAGAAACCTTTCTGCCGGTTTTCAATGTGTGGAACAGGTGAAAGATATGTGAACGCAGCGGAGCCATTCCGGCACCACCACCGATGTAAACCATCTCACGTTCGGTATCCTTAATGAAGAAATCGCCATACGGACCGGAAATTATGACCTTATCGCCAGGTTTGCGTGAGAAAACGAAAGAGGAGCAGATTCCGGGATTCACATTCATGAACTTGTTTTTCTTTTTATCCCACGGTGGTGTAGCGATACGGATGTTCAGTTTGATGATGTTTCCTTCGGCCGGATGGTTTGCCATCGAATAGGCCCTGAAAATCGGTTCGGAATTGACCATTTTAAGATCCCATATATTCAGGTTGTCCCAATCTTCGCGGAATTTTTCTTCCACTTCCATATCCTTAAATTCCACTTCACAAGCAGGCACATCGATCTGGATATATCCACCTGACTGGAAGTCAAGCTCCTCCCCTACAGGGAGTTTTACAACAAACTCTTTGATGAAGGTGGCAACGTTTCTGTTGGAAACAACTTCACATTCCCATTTTTTAATTCCGAATATCTCTTTCGGAATCCTGATATCAAGGTCCTGTTTGACCTTTACCTGGCAACTCAGCCGCCATTTGTCCTGAATTTCCTTACGTGTAAAGTAGCCAACCTCCGTTGGCAAAATATCTCCGGCACCATCCAGGATCTGGCATTTGCACATGGCACACGTTCCTCCACCACCACAAGCGCTGGGGAGATAGATCGACTCTTGGGAAAGGGTTGTCAGAAGGGTATCTCCGGAGTTAACCTCCATTTCCTTTTCATCGTTGATCCGCAGTTTTACCGGTCCGGAGGGCACCAATTTTGCCTTTGCATACAAAAGCACACTCACCAATGCCAGAATAAGCACCAGAAACATGGCGACGCTGAGGATAATTACCCAAATGGTTCCTGCTTCTAAGAATATCATGATCGTTATTTTTCAGATTATTTTTTTAAAGTTCAATACCCATAAAGCTCATAAAAGCGATACCCATCAGACCTGTAAGAATAAATGTGATTCCCAGTCCCCTGAGCGGTGCAGGCACATTGGAGTACCTGATCTTCTCACGTATCGCGGCAATGCCAATAATCGCAAGAAAAAATCCTGTGCCGCTACCAAGTCCGAAAGAGGTGGCTTCGGCAAGGTTGGCAAAATTGCGCTCCTGCATAAAGAGTGACCCACCCAGGATGGCACAGTTTACAGCAATCAGTGGCAAAAAGATTCCGAGAGAGTTATACAGCGTGGGACTGGCTTTCTCGATGATCATCTCCACCAGCTGCACCATGGCGGCAATGGTAGCGATAAACATGATAAAAGTGAGGAAGCTGAGGTCAACACCTGCAAACTGAGGCCCCAGCCACGACAGTGCACCTCTTCCCAGCACGAAATTCTCGAGAAGGTAGTTGATCGGCACGGTGATGCCCAGGACAAAAATAACGGCTGCACCCAATCCAACACTGGTATTAACAGTTCGTGAAACTGCCAGGTAGGAACACATGCCAAGAAAGTAGGCAAACACCATGTTGTCGATAAAGACAGACTTTACAAATATGTTGATTAATTCTTGCATCGGAATTAAGTTTTATGTTATAAGCATCCAAATTGCTAACTGATATCAACCAGATCACGTTCCCTGGAACGGTGCACCCAGATAATTACCCCAACAGTGATCAGCGCCATAGGTGGCAGGATCATAAATCCGTTGTTTTCGTAGCCAAAATCATAAAAAGCATTGGGTATCACCTGGTATCCAAAAAGCGAGCCTGAGCCCAGCAGCTCACGGAAAAATCCTACAGCGAGCAGCACCCAGGCATATCCGGCAGCATTACCGATACCATCAAGGAATGATGGCCAGGGTTTGTTATTAAGGGCAAAGGCCTCCAGACGGCCCATGATGATACAATTGGTGATGATCAGTCCGACAAACACGGACAGCTGCCGGCTGACATCATAAACGAATGCTTTGAGGATCTGGTCGACGAGGATCACCAGTGCTGCGATCACCGTTAGTTGCACAATGATACGAATGCGTGGCGGGATCCCTTTTCGCAGCAGGGAGATGATCAGGTTTGCCGAGCCCATTACGGCTACCACCGAAATTGCCATTACGAGCGATGTCTTCATCTGCACCGTGATGGCCAATACCGAACATATCCCAAGTACCTGAACCGTAATAGGGTTGTCCTTATTCAAGGGATTGCTCAACAATTTCTGGTTCTTCTTTGAGAATAAGGGTTCTTTTTGTGTATTGTTATTTGTTGTTTCGCTCATGATGTCCTGATTTTTTCAAAATACGATTGATAAACTTTCAGACCGTCGCGCAGCATGTTGGTCACGCCATTTGATGTAATTGTCCCTCCGCTGATACCGTCGACGGCATGGGGATCATCAGGAGGAGCCCCTCCTTTAATAACCCTCACGGGCCTGAAATTGCCTGCTTCATCGAAAATCCGTTTTCCCGGAAACTGTTCCTGAAATTCCTTGTCGGCAATTTCTGCTCCCAATCCTGGGGTTTCACTTGCATGGTCAAAATTTGCCCCGGCAATGGTGACCATATCTGACATCAATCCGACATAACCCCAGATTGGGCCCCAAAGACCGTTACCCCTTAAGGGAACGATGTAAAAAACTTCCCCATCCACTTCAGCAATAAAAACGGGGAGCTGACGGTCAATGACATCCTTACGGTTTTCATCCTGCAAGTCCACCTCAAAGGCATCTCCTTCCAGCTCTTCACCGAGGGAATTAACAATCTTGGTGGTGGTCACATAACGGTCGAACAATGTCTCCGCTTCGGCCCGTGGCGCAGGGATATTGATAGCAGCAAGAATATTCTGCATTTTTTCTATGCGCATGTTTCGCTCCTGCAACGGCCTGAGCAATGTGGCGGCGGACGACAATACCAGTGCCACGATCACAACCATTGCGGAAGCATATAAAAACACATAACGATTTGACATGGTGTTCTTTTTTTCAGGTTTATGTTTGAATTGTTAGTTCTGCTTTCTTAAGCCTGTTCATCCTGCGTTTGATGTTGGCGGCTACCACGTAATGATCAAT
>SKTA01000054.1 GCA_007122745.1 Bacteroidales bacterium | reverse complement strand
CATCCGTTTCGCGTGAAGCGTAACCAAACATCATCCCCTGGTCGCCGGCACCCTGTTTTTCTTCTTCGCCACGAACCACGCCCTGAAAGATGTCGGGCGATTGTTCATGGATGGCAGAAACAACACCACAGGACTCCGCTTCAAACTTATAAGCAGATTTGGTATAACCAATCTCTGTCAGAACCTTTCGCACCACTTGCTGAATGTCTACCCATGCATTGGTGCGCACCTCTCCACCGCAGAAAACCAATCCGGTTGTGACCATCGTTTCGCAGGCCACCTTTGACTCCGGATCCTGCCTTAAAAATTCATCCAGCAGTGCATCCGAAATCTGATCTGCAATTTTATCCGGATGTCCTTCTGACACCGATTCGGATGTAAATAAATACCCCATAAATATTAAGGATTAAGTATGAAAAATGAGCCATCAGGCAATTTGAAGCCGCAAAGTTAATGAAAAACTTGCAAAAAAGGGTTAAATCAAAGGGTCATATCCCTGAATACATCCTCTAACGATTGCTTTTTTAATGACAATGTCAGCAATATCAGCCCATTGTTTTTCGCAAATTCAAACACTTCAGTCCTGATGTCTTCATGATCACCTGAATAGATTTTAAACGTACGTGGATTCTCCTGAAGCAGATCCACAACACCTTTGATTTTTTGTAGATGCAGAGGCTCAACCGGCTGATCAAATTCAACAGACAGAACACTGCCCGTTCGATTCATCAGGGGGAGTTCGGAGGTGGACGCATCTGCCATAACCTTCCCTTTATTAATAATAATCGCCCGATTGCACACCGCCTCAACCTCCTGCATAATGTGTGTAGAGAGGATCACTGTTTTTTCCGAACCAATCTTACGGATCAGTGCACGAATCTCTACAAGCTGGTTTGGATCCAGTCCGGAGGTGGGCTCATCCAGGATCAGCACCTCCGGATCATGAATCAGGGCCTGGGCCAAACCAACACGTTGCCGGTACCCTTTGGATAAGGCACCAATTGTCTTCCTGCATTCTTCTGTTAATGCGGTCATCTCAATCACTTCGTCCACACGCTTCCTGCCCGCTTTGCCCAACCGGAAAACCCCTGCAACAAAAAGCAGGTATTCTCTAACATACATGTCATAATACAACGGATTATTTTCAGGCAGGTATCCAACACGCTTTTTTACCTCAAGTGGTTGTATCGCTGTGTCGAAACCACAAACCAATATTTTCCCCGATGCAGGTCGTAAATAGCAACTGATGATCTTCATCATTGTTGATTTTCCGGCACCGTTTGGACCGAGCAAGGCAACCACTTCCCCTTTTCGGATATGAAAAGAAACACCATCAAGGGCTTTCTGCCTTTCATAATACTTTGTAACTTGCTGAATAATGAGAGACATATTGAATTGCAGGTTTATGCTAATTTAGTAATTTTAACGGGATATTTTATAAACGCAAAAGATGAAGAAGTATTGGAGGGAAAAGTAATCAAATCAACCGGTAGCTGGTACCACGTGATGCCGGACAAAGACAAAGTAATCCGATGCCGATTGCGCGGGCGGCTTAAAATGGAGGGGTCTAAAGCCACGAATCCTCTGGCTGTTGGCGATCAGGTGGAATTCGAAATGGAGGAGAATTCGGGCACGGGTGTGATCAATAAACTGCTTGACCGTCGCAATTATATCATCAGAAAGGCTACCAAGCTTTCACGCCAAACCCACGTCATCGCTGCAAACATAGATCAGGCGGTAATCATTGCTACGCTGGCCTTCCCGCGAACTTCGACAGGGTTTATCGACCGTTTTCTTGTAACCTGTGAAGCCTACAGCATTCCGGCAGCCATTGTTTTCAACAAATATGACCTTTTAAAGGATGATCCGGAGTCTTTGCAGTACCTGGAAGCATTAAGCGATGTTTACGAACAGGCTGGTTATCCCTGTCTTAGGGTATCTGCCACTGAACGGATCCACATCGACCGGTTTGACGAACTGCTATCCGATCGTATCTCCCTGCTGGCAGGCCACTCTGGTGTCGGGAAATCGGCACTGATCAATGCGATAGAACCCGGTCTGGATTTAAAAGTGCAATCGATTTCCGTGGCACATAAAAAAGGCCGGCATACCACAACTTATGCAGAAATGTTCCCTATGTCGAATGGTGGGATGATCATTGACACACCGGGAATCAAGGAATTTGGTTTGGTTGATTTTGAAGCATGGGAGCTCTGTCACTATTTTCCTGAGATGCGGGCATTTTTTAACCAATGCCGCTTCGACAACTGCACACATTTCAATGAGCCCGGCTGCCGGATCAAAGAGGAGGTTGAGGCCGGCCGGATCAGCATTACCCGATACGAAAATTATCTGAACATGCTGCTGGGTGGAGACACCCGACGGTGATCGATTAGCGATTACCGATTGACGATTTTCGATTCAAAAAATCAAACATCTAACATCTAACTTCCAAATATGAGAGTAGTCATACAAAAAGTGGAAAAAGCTGAATTATCCATTGATGGCAGCCATCATGCATCGATCGGACCAGGTTTATTGGTACTTCTGGGCATTGAGGATGCCGATACGGAAGAGGACATTGCGTGGCTTACCGGGAAAATAACCCGACTCAGGGTTTTCGATGACAACAATGGGGTGATGAACCGCTCCGTGCATGATGTGGGTGGTGAGCTGATGGTTGTCAGTCAGTTTACCCTGCATGCCAGCACAAAAAAGGGAAACAGGCCCTCTTACATTCGTGCCGCCAAACCGGATCATGCAATCCCTTTATACGAAGCCTTTATTAAACAACTTGGAACAGAAAGCGGCTGCAGGGTTGTTTCGGGTGTATTTGGAGCCTACATGCAGGTAATGCTGGTTAACGACGGACCGGTAACCATCATCATCGACAGTAAAAACAAAGAATAGAATTACTACAGGAGAACTTTCTGAAGCTACAAAGCCCATTTAAGCCAAATCGCGCCCCAGGTAAACCCACCGCCAAAGGCTGTCAGAATGATGTTGTCACCTTTGTTCAGCTGTTTTTCATAATCCCAAAGGCACAAGGGGATGGTGGCATTGGTCGTATTCCCATACTTTTGGATGTTCACCATAACCTTTTCAGCGGGTAAGGCCATTCTGCGACCGGTTGCCTCTATGATTCGCATGTTTGCCTGATGGGGAACCAACCAGGATACATCATCAACCTTCAGCCCGTTTCTTTTCATCAGGTCAAGGGATACATCAGCCATTTTGGTTACCGCAAACTTAAAAACAGGCTGCCCTTCCTGATATATATAATGCTCGCGTGCATCAATGGTATCGTAGGTAGGAGGTTTCAAGGAACCGCCCGCTTTCATGTGAAGGTGTACATAGCCCGATCCATCTGTTTCAAACTTATGATCGATCACGCCAAGATCCTCCTCAGTTGGTTCCAGAAGCACAGCGCTGGCTGCATCCCCAAATAAAACGCAGGTTTGCCTGTCGGTATAATCAACAATGGAAGACATCTTGTCTGCGCCCACAACGACCACTTTTTTGTATTTCCCCAATTCAACAAAATTGGCTGCCGTAACCAGGGCGTATAAAAAGCCTGAGCAAGCTGCATTCATATCGTAGCTAAAAGCATTCTTGATTCCCGCTTTATGACTGATCAGATTTGCTGTAGCCGGAAACTTCATATCTGGCGTAACGGTAGAACAAAGAAGCAGGTCAACCTCTTCCGGGCCAATACCCCTTTTTTTCAATAACCCCCTGACCGCTTCAGCACCCATATCAGATGTGGCTTTCCCTTCACCTTTCAGAATATGGCGCTCTTTGATGCCTGTGCGTGTTGAAATCCACTCATCTGTGGTATCGACAATTTGCTCCAACTCAGCATTGGTAAGCACATATTCAGGAAGATATCCATGTATTGCGGTGATAGCAGCTTTTAGTCTAGTCATGATAAAAAGTTTTTATAATTAAGCTTCTCCGTTGGAGAAAAACTTACCCTGTGTGTATTGTTCCATAGCTTTCTGTATTTGTTCAGAAATTCCGGCTTCAAATACTTGCTTGCTATGCAGGATCATATTTTTGATGGCTTTGGCGTTTGAGATGCCGTGTCCGATCAGAACAGTGCCATTTACACCAAGGATCGGAGTTCCACCATAGTTTTCATAATTAAAACGATCAAAAAACGCATCACGGATTCCCCGTTTCATGATCAGACGGTACATCCCTTCCATGCTCTTCAATACAATGTTGCCTGTAAAGCCATCACAAACAACCACATCCACCTTCTCTCCATAAAAATCGCGACTTTCAATGTTGCCAACAAAGTTAAAATCGGTACTGCCTTTCATTAACCGGAAGGTGGACTGGCTCAGAAGATTGCCCTTGTCCTCCTCTTCTCCAATATTCAACAGACCAACTTTGGGATTATCAATGCCGTAGACATTCTCAGCATAAATGGAACCCAAAAGGCCGAATTGATAAAGCACATCGGGTTTGCTGTCGGGATTTGTACCAACATCTATCAGTACACCTACTCCACCTTTCTCTTTAGGTATTATGGTGGTTGTGGCCGGCCTGATAATCCCCTGAATAGCGTTTACACTGTAAATGGAACCGACGAGCATGGCTCCGGTATTCCCGACACTGGCAAAGGAATCGATCTTTCGGGTCTTAAGCATTTTGAAACCGATGGCGATGCTTGACTCCGGTTTACGCACAAAAGCTTTGGTAGGGGATTCACCCATTTCAATTTGCTGCGGGGCATGAATGATATCAAATTGATCCTTGCTGACGGATAATTCCTCCAGCTTATTAAGGATCATTTGCTCATCCCCAATCAGCACGATACGATCGGTATCGGGCATTTCTTTCGTGGCCAAAACGGCACCGGCAATTGTTGCATCCGGTGCATAATCACCACCCATCACATCAAAACCAATATTCATTGCTTATGAGTTGGTGTGCAAATAGGGAAAGTGTATTAAACAGCGGCAGACTTTTCAATGGCCATTTTCCCGCGATAGAATCCGCATTCAGGACAAACCCTGTGCATGAGCCTTGCAGCTCCGCAGTTGGAGCAAACAGTCAATGAGGGCTCAACAGCTTTATAATGCGTACGCCTTTTGTCCCTGCGTGTTTTTGAAATTTTACTTTTTGGATGTGCCATAGCAATGAATTGTTATTATTACTTAATTATCTTTTTTTTTGTCGAACTGAAGTGACTTCAAAGCATCCCAGGTTGACGAATCGGCATGGTCGGCCAATCCTGATTTGCTGCGCTCCGAACCGTGCTTTCTGACTTTTTCAAGCATCTCCTGGTTGCAGTCTGTCTTCCCTTCTTTATTCAAAGGATGAGCCCGTTGAATGGGCAATGCCAGATGAAGATATTCAAAAATGTATTGTGAAACATCAAAATGGGTATCCCCGAAAGGGATGATCACAATATCTTCACTTTGTTCCCTGTGCTCATCTCCAAAATTCACGATGATGCGTTGTTCCTGATCCACATATTGCTTGTATTGATCAAGACAACGGTCGCAATCGAGCATCACCCAGCCGGTAAAGGCAAAATCAAACACCAGCATATTCACGTCTTTTTCCAGTGAAAGATCCAGGTGAACGTCACACTCCTGTATTTCTGACTGTTCAAAACAGTCAAAAAAGGACTGCCTGACATCAAAGGAAAAATGATGATTTCCAATTGCCAAACCATTAAAACCAATCTTATATTCGTGCAAAGCGTCCAAAAGCAGCTCCTCTTTTAAAAGTCTGCAAAGATAAAACGAATGTCTGAAATAAAAAAGCTATTTAAAGGCT
>SKTA01000040.1 GCA_007122745.1 Bacteroidales bacterium | reverse complement strand
GCTTCATCAGGCCTCACTCCCTGTATGAAAACCGAGGAACTGGAGCTGTAGCGGTTGATGCAATCCTGGAAATACATGAACTTGCTTTCAATCTCGCTCATGTGAATGGCATTCCTTGCATCCTGTTCGCTATAGGAGTTCGATACGGAGGTCGCCATGTTTTCCATGATGTATGGAAGCGATAGGTTATTCGAAGCGGATGCACGGTAAAAAAGCCTTTCGGCGGTTTCAAATCTGATGTATCCTGCTCCTTCGTTCGCCATTCCGGTAAAGGAATAATTTGTTCGGACTATGTAACCGTGGGGTGCAACGGTTTTATCATCAACATCAATCCTGGTATAGTTGAAGTTGTCCGTTTCAAAAAAAGCGGCATTTCCGAGTGCGTCAATCACACCGTAATTGGTTTCTACTCCCATGGGTTTTGGGTGTTCCTGAAGAAACTGCTCAAACTCATCAACCGTAGCAACTTGAAGGAGCGCCTCTCGCATCATGGCACCCGTCATATGGGGCATGTCGATGGTATCTTTCTCTATCAGGTTGTATGAGGCGGAATTCATAATGGCAAAGCCGGCTTCGTTAAAGCCAATCCATACCCTTTCAGGATATTCGTCGTCGGAGTTGATCAGACCGGCAGCCAGGTATTTTCCGCCATCATAAATAATCACTTTGTTTTCCAGGACGCCGGTATCTCTGTGTTTCCAGAGTATCGGCCGGCCGTCAGGGGTATGTTGCCCGCTGATAATGGCTATGGTACAGGCAAACGCTGGCAGATTCAGTAAAGTCAATATCAAAAATAGGATCCAGGTTCTTTTCATCTTCATTGTTAATAAGTGTTTATAGATAATAAGGATTTTGTTCCAGTAGCGGGTTTGTTTCAATTTCCCTTACGGGGATTGGCAATATCAGGTTTCCGGCATCGTATGGGAAAGGTCCGATATCCTGCTGCCATCTTTTCAGATCGTGCAGTCTGTGTCCTTCCCAGCAAAGCTCCATGTAGCGTTCAAGCCGGATATCTTCACGGTCGGGGGCTGCATCAAACAAAGGAGCACTGGCTCGGCTTCTTACCCTATTGATGTCATCTTTTGGAGCTGCCGGTCCGACCTGTTCCATTCCTGTCTCCATCAGCTCATAATTGGCTTCGGCCCTTGTCAAATACATTTCAGCGAGCCTGATAAGCGGAATTGCCGTATAATAATTACCCCATTTTGTCGTATTGACACCTCCGTTCCGTATCGCGCCAACACCGATATAATACATGCTGTTTATGTTTTCAAGGGTATAACCCGGGTGGGTATCCTCTTGAAGATGTCCTCTCAGGTCAAGTGGATCAAACAGGTCCATGAAATCAGTTGAAAATTGATAGTTGCCCCTGCCCAGGCCGTTCAGGCTGCCATAGCGTTCCGGCAGCCATATTGTGTGGGAGGTGAGGCTGTTTTGCAGACTGAAAATATCTTCAGATGTGGGTTGCGGGTTGTTAAATGCGGAAAAGGGACTTGTGTTTAACTCAAATTGTCCCGATTCGATCACATGGTTTGCTTCTTCTGCTGCAAGTTGAAAATCTCCCTTTTGCAGGTATACCCGCGACAAGAGGGCTGAGGCTGCATTGCTGTTTGCAAAAACGCCGTTTGAAGGGGGAAGCAGGTTTTTGGCATCGTTCAGGTCAAGGATTACCTGCTGATAACAGTTGGCCACGGTTTCCCGGGCAACCGGCACTGCATCCGGCGCACCAAGTGTTGGAGTCAGGATCAGCGGCACGCCTGGCTGATCGTTTGTCTGGCCGGGTACGTATGGCAAACCCCACAACCTTGTCAACTCAAAATAGACCATTCCCCTCAGAAATAGTGCTTCTCCCTTTACCCGGTCGCGATCTGACTCATCCAGGATGTCAATGGCATGCAAAACATTGTTCAATGTGTTTATCAGGCTGTAGGCGATAATCCAGCTTGACTCCACATATGAATTGTTTACGGCAATATCCTTCTCAAGCATCTCCTGTGGTTGCCGGTGTGAACCAACGTGTTGCAGATGTCCTGAAGTTCCAAGCAGTTCGGCATATTCATTGAACTGGCTGCCAAAGGTCCATCTTGATCTTATTTCCAGATAGGCACCAATCAGCGTAGCTTTTACGTTTTGTGGGGTAGTGAGTGCTTCATCTGCATCCATTGCCTCCTGTGGCATCACATCCAGAAAGTCATCACAGGATGAAATGAACATGACACCTATCAATATTAAAACAGATAATATTTTTTGTGTTTTCATAATATATTTTTCAATCATTTGATGAATAAAAGCTGTTTCAGAACGACAGATCAATGCCAAACAATACCGATCGGATCTGCGGGGTTGTATAAAAGTCAATACCCATGATCACATTGCTTTCCTGGGCTGACGTTCCCGTACCCAAACTATTGACATCCGGATCATAACCCGGGTAATTTGTCAGGGTAAACAGGTTATGGGCAGTAAAATACAGTCTTGCCTTACTAAATCCTGCTCTGGCAACGATTTGGTCAGGAAGGGTATATCCCACATTCAGGTTTCTGAGTCTCAGATAGGAACCATCATGCAGATACCTTGATGAGTGTTGGGAACCATTCCGGTGGTCAAACCGGGCCTGGGGAACATCGGTAATGTCTCCGGATTGTTGCCAGCGGTCAAGCTGATCCCTGGTCTGGTTGTCCCACCATTCGGCATTGGCGCTCTGGTATCTTCCACCCGATATATACACATCGTTTCCATAAACAAAATTTAAAAGGATGTTAACATCAAAAGACCCATAAACGATACTGTTGGAAAGGCCGCCAATAAAGTTCGGATTTGGTGAACCCACAATAACCCGTTGCGCTTCGTTATAGTTTGTCGTGGTTTGCCCGCTTCCATCATTCTTAAAGAACAGCGCATCACCGGTCATTGGATGCACACCAGCATATTCAGGCATCTTGAACACACCTATCTCCTCCCCTTCAATAACATAATTGACCCCATAAGCGATCTCCGGGCCATCAATGTTCAGTACTTTATTCCGGTTAAAGCTGATGTTAAAGTCTGTTATCCAGCTGAAATCACGTCTACGTAAATTATGGCTGCGCAACGAAAACTCCCATCCATAGTTTTTCAGTGATCCGACATTTCGGGTAACAGACGTATACCCGCTTGTTGCCGGGAGGGAGCGCCTGAGCAGCAGATCATCGGTGTTTTTATGATAATAGTCAATTTGTCCGGACAGGCGGTCCCTGAAAAAAGCAAAGTCAATACCGATATCCACCTGGGCTGTGGTTTCCCATCTCAAGTCCGGGCTTCTCAGCTGCGATGGCAACAATCCGGAATACCCGGGATAGCTCACACCGCGAAACAATCCGAGCGCTTCATAATTACCGATCTCTGAATTCCCCGTTAATCCATAACTAGCACGCAGCTTTAAAAAGTTCAGATGATTTGTGTTTTCAAGGAATTGTTCATCGGATATGATCCATGCTGCTGAGGCGGATGGAAAGAAACCATACCGGTTATCGGCTCCAAATCGTGATGAACCGTCAACCCGGGCACTCAGCCCCACAAGATATCTTTCCAAGAACTTATAGTTTGCCCTTGAGAAATAGGATAAATAGCTGTGGCCAAAACCCCATCCATCATATCCGGTGACTTCGGCAGCACTGCGCAGATTTCTGAAATCATCGGTCGGGAAACCCCGCCCCTGCAAGAAAGTTCCGCCAGAGGAACTTTTCTGTGCAGACATACCCAGAACGGCTGAAAGGTGGTGATGTGCTCCAATGGCACTATTAAAGGTAAAGTAGCTGTTAAGGTTATAATTCAGGACTTGTACATTGCGCTCTTCTCCCATGCCGTTCGGACTGCCCCAGTTGGTTTCGCGACCATAAAAGGTTTTTTCAGCCTGATTGAGAATATCGGTTCCGAATTCGGTTCTGAATGAAAGCTTTTCATGCATTTGATAATCTCCGTATGCATTCAGAAACGTCCTGTAAACGGTGGATGTGTTTGAAGCGTCCCTGTAATTGATCAGAGAGTTGTAATACACAGTGTTTGTATTGTAAGTCCCCGTTTCCTGATCCATTACCGGTTGTACCGGAGGCATCGCAACCAGTTGCATGGGATTTGCCCAGGCATTGTCGTTTTCTACCCGGTCAATTACTGTTCGCACGAAATTGGTACTCATACCAAAAGAGGCTCTTTCGCCCACTTTCTGATCCAGGTTCAACCTGCCGCTGATCCTCTCCAGGCTATTACCGATGATAATGCCATCCTGATCGTCATAGGTGATGCCTGCATAATACATGGTGTTTTCTGTGCCTCCTGATGCAGTGAAGTTAACTTTGTATTGCATCCCGGTCTGAAGGGCTTCCCTTTGCCAGTCAACATCGTGACCGTCGCGCCAACCGGAGATGTATATATCCTTGATGCCGTTCGGTGTTTCCCATCCCCAGATAAGTCCGTCTTCATCAGTAGCATAATCCAAGGCTTCATTGATTAGCTCAAGATATTCTTCAGCATTGAGCCATTCCCGCAAATTTGAAGCCTGGTTTATGCCTGTAGAAACATTCAGGTTAAACCGTGTATCCCCTGTTGATCCTCTTTTGGTAGTGATCAGCACAACACCGTTGGAAGCCCTGGAACCGTAAATTGCAGCAGCAGAGGCATCCTTAAGCACCTGTACAGATTCAATGTCATTTGGGTTGATGTCCGCAAGGGGGTTGGTTGGATGATTGCCTGCACTGGTTTGCGTTTGGGATGTTACAGGCATTCCATCAATAACATACAAAGGCTGATTGCTGGCAGATACCGAGGATGCACCCCGGATCCGGATCGTAAATGCCTCTCCCAGTCGTCCGCTGTTTTGTCCGACGAATACGCCAGCCGTTTGTCCGGCCAGTGCCGACTCAAAACTGTGTGAGGGAATTGCTGCAATGTTTTCGGAACTGATGGAGCCTATAGAACCGGTCATCTCCCTGCGAATCTGCGTACCATAGCCAATAACAACCACCTCATCAAGACCTATTTGTGCCGTTTTCATCCGGACATCGATCACCTCCCGATCATTGATCTGCTGTTCAACCGTTTCCATACCCATTAAAGAGAAGACAAGTACCCTGGCATTGCTTGGAATTCTCAAAGTGTAGTTGCCGTCGATGTCTGTGGTTGTTCCTATGGTTGTTCCTTTTACATAGACACTGACGCCCGGCATCGGAAAACCATCCTCCTCATCCAGAACCGTACCGCTGATCTCACGTCGCTCAGGCCTGGTTTCCCGAACCTCTTCCTGCAATTCAGCAACCGTTCCGGCCGGTGACAGCACGATGTAGTTACCCTGCACCACATAAGCCAGATCCATTGTGGAAAGGAAACTATCAAGGGCATCCTCCAACATCAGCTGGTCTGCTGAAAAATCCACGATTTGCTGGTCATCCACAACATCATTGCTATAAAAGAATACGTAACCTGTTTGCCCGGAAATAGCATCAAAGACTTCGCTCAATGGCTTTCCTTTCAGGTCAAGGTTAAGCATAACCGATTGTGAGTAAACGCTTGCAGAGGTCTGAATGACACCTGCAAACATAAGTACAAATAGGATTTTCATGCTTAGAAATGTTTTTTCCAAACTCCCCGGAATCAGGAATTTGAAATTCGGTAAGCTTTTTTTCATAAATTTGTAATTAAGGGTTTACAACAATACCGGTTTTGGTTTTCAGAAATTACCGGTTTATGATTAAATCCATGCCGGAAAACATGGCCGTGTTTTCCGGTTTTTTGTTTCCTTATTGAATGACCGCTTTGTTACCTT